>NZ_JANSJN010000036.1:0-17152 GCF_047462555.1 Synechococcus sp. B60.1 | reverse complement strand
GCTGCCATGTGCTGGGCGTATTCGGGGGGATGGCCCTGCTGCGTCAGCTCCGCCGTCAAGGCGGCCAAAGCCTGCTGCCGAACAGAGGGGGCGGAGCCTTCTGGGATGGACATAGGCGGGATTCCTTAGTCGGAAGAGTAGCGGCGCAGGGCTAAGGTCACGTTATGCCCCCCAAACCCAAAGGCGTTGACCAGGGCCACGTCAACAGCCATCTGCCGCGCCTTGTAGGGCACAAAGTCCAACCCTTCGCACTCGGGGTCGGGGTTATCCAGGTTAAGGGTGGGGGGAACCCAGCCGTGGTAGATGGCCAGGGCCGTCGCCACCGTGGCAATGCCGCCTGCCCCCCCCAAGAGGTGACCGGTCATGGATTTGGTGGCGCTAATAGCCAGGCGAGGGGCATGCTCGCCGAAAACTGCCCTGATGGCCTGCACCTCGGCAACATCTCCCACAGGCGTGCTGGTGGCATGGGCGTTGATGTGCTGCACCTCTTCAGGCCGGATCCCTGCATCTTTGAGGGCTAGCCGCATCGCGCGGGCAGCGCCTTCGCCGGCGGGGGCAGGGTTGGTGATGTGGTGGGCGTCGCAGGTAAGGCTGTAGCCGACGATCTCGGCATAGATCTTGGCGCCGCGGGCGCGGGCATGTTCCAGCTCCTCCAGCAGGAGGATCCCCGCTCCCTCCCCCATCACAAAGCCATCCCGCTCCCGGTCAAAGGGCCGGCAGGCCTGTTCGGGAGCCTCATTGCGGGTGGAAAGGGCCTTCATAGCGCTGAACCCCGCCACCGACAGGGGAGTCACTGCCGCTTCTGTGCCCCCTGTAATGGCCACCTGCACTTCCCCTCGCTGGATAAGCCGAAAGGCATCGCCAATGGCGTTGGAGCCGGAAGCACAGGCCGTCACCGTGCAGGAATTGGGCCCCTTGGCGCCAAAGTGAATGGCCACGTGGCCCGCCGCCATGTTGGCGATCATCATTGGCACCATGAAGGGGCTGCAGCGATCCGGCCCCTTTTGCAAGTAGATGGTCTGCTGCTCTTCCAAAACCCGGATGCCGCCAATGCCAGTGCCCAAGATTACCCCCACCTGCTCGGCGTTGAGATCCGTAATGCGAAATTGGGCGTCCTCCAGCGCTTGTTGGGTGGCGGCCAGCGCCAGATGGACGAAGCGGTCGGTGCGCTTGACGTCCTTGCGATCCAGGTAGTCGAGGGGATCAAAGCCCTTCACCTCCCCGGCAATGCGGCACTCGTGGCGGGAGGCGTCGAAGTGGGTAATCGGCCCAATGCCAGATCGCCCTGCCAACAAGCTCTGCCAAAACTCGGCGGAAGAATTGCCAAGGGGGGTTATCGCCCCCAGCCCCGTGATCACAACGCGACGCTGGGAGTTGGGCGGGACGGACATAGGAGCGGCGGCAGGATCCATAGACAACCGTGAGTACTCTTCCTTAGCACTCCCCCTCGAGGAGGAAGGGGGAGGCCTACCCCCTCTCCCAGCTTAGGCAGCTTTCTTGGAGAGGATATAGTTGACGGCATCCTGCACGGTGGCGATGCCCTCCGCATCTTCATCGGGGATTTCCAGATCGAATTCCTCCTCAAACGCCATGACCAGCTCTACCGTATCGAGGCTGTCGGCTCCTAGGTCGTTCTGGAAATTGGCTTCCAGGGTCACTTTGTCGTCCTCTACGCCCAGTTGATCGGACACGATCTTGCGAACACGGCTGTAAACTTCATCTGCGCTCATGCTTGGAACCCCAGATATCGACTGAGAGTGTCTTGGCTAAGCCAACCGGCGGCTATCGAAGCATCCCCTATTGTATCGGACAACGGATCCCCTCTTGTGAAGAGGCCCACCCGCTTTGGTCGCTGTAGAGGGGCGGAGAATTGAGCTGTGGCCCTTTTCGGTTGTCACAAGGAGAAGCTAGGATGGTTTACTGCTTCTTTTGATTTGGATTCCCAAGGAGAACTGGCTTCCATGCCCCGCGCCTACGAGACGATGCTGATCGTGCGCCCCGACATCTCGGACGAACCCCTGCAACAACTCCTCACCGAGCAGGAGTCGCTTCTACGAGAAAACGGGGCGACCGGCCTGGAAATTACCAACAGAGGCAAGCGCCGCTTTGCTGGGTTTGAGATGAAAAAGTTTAAGGAAGGCCTGTACATCCAGTTCAACTACGAGGCCGAGCCAAGGGCAGTAGCCACCTGGGAGAAAAATCTGCGCATCAACGAGAGCATACTGCGCTACATGACTCTGCGCTTGGATTAGGTTGACGGGATCGCGGTCTGGAGGCATGGTAGAAGTACTTGAGCTGCCTTCTTTTGTACTTGAGCTGCCTTCTTTTAACGCCCTGATAGCCTTTCAATAGCTTTGTCATGAACTCGATTGTCTTGATGGGGGAAGTGGCGAGCGAGCCGGAGCTGCGCTACACTCCCGACAACTTGGCCGTTACCTCGCTGGTGCTGCGCTTCCCCAGCTTGCGCCCGGAGGAGCCACCGTACCAAGTGCGGGTTGCTTCCTTTGGAGAGCTGGCCCAGCGGGTCGTAGATACTTGCCACGTCGGCGACCACATCACGGTGGAGGGCCAACTGCACATGAACGTGGTGGAGCGAGATGGGCGCAAGGAAAAGCAGGCGGAGATCACCGCCCGCCGCATCCATCAACTGGGATCCGCACAGGTTCTCTCTCTGTCGGCGACAGGTGAGTCCACAAGCTTGAAGTCGTCCGAAGGGGATGTCGCCTCTCTGCCGAACCCAGATGAGATCCCCTTCTAGGGACTGGGGATAGCCTCTCTCATCAGGTCTCAAGAATCCGCCGCTGCTCAACCCTCGGGCTCCCCGCATGTGCTTGGCTACTCTCTGCAAGGGCGCCCCATCCACCTCTGGCAGCTCACCCGCGGGATTCGCTCGTTCCTGCTAATCGGTGGGGTACATGGGGATGAGGTGGAGGGCTACGGCTTAATCGAGCGCTACCTGGCTTCTGGGAAATGGGGATCCTTGGAGAGCAAGGCTGCGCTTTGGGCGATCCCCCGTCTGAACCCGGATGGCTGTGCCCTGGGGCAACGGCTCAATGCCAACGGCGTGGATCTTAACCGCAATCTGCCCACGCAAGATTGGGTTGCGGCCTCTTTGGAAGCTCGCTATCCGCCGGGGCCAGCCCCAGGCTCCGAGCCCGAGACACAGGCGTTGTTGGCAAGTTTGGCCCAGATTCGGCCTCAGTTTATCCTTTCTGCCCACTCCTGCCAAAGCAATCCCTGCGTAAATTACAACGGCCCTGCTCTCGAGCTGGCCCAGGCGATGGCCGCTCACAATGGCCTGCCGGTAACGGACGACATTGGCTATCCCACCCCTGGCTCACTGGGCACCTGGGCGGGACAGGAACGGCAGATCCCCACTCTGACGCTGGAACTCCGGCGGGGCACTCCCCTCGACCAAGTCTGGCAAGAGCAAGCCGAGGCGCTGCAGGCGGTGTTGGAGTGGGCGGCCCAGGACGATGCGTTCTGACCTGTGTCAAGATCTCTGAACTTTCATTGCCAACCCGACAGGTCATCCGAGATGCCCGCGGTTTTCTCGCCCAGATCTTCTACAACACAGATAGATGAGGGCAAAGAAAAGAGGAACTTGGAGTCGAAACCGAAGTCAAACCTTGTCTTTCTTTTGCCCATCTGTTAGCCATTTGGAGGAAGTCGGTATGTTCAGCAGGATTTTGGTGGCGGTGGATCGGTCGGAGCTGAGCGAAGGGGTATTTCAGCGGGCCGTCCAGGTGGCGAAGGCCATGCAGGCCAGCATGATGATCCTCCATGTCCTGTCTCAGGAAGAGCCCGGAGCTCCAGAGCCACCCATGATTCTAGGTGTAGATTACAGCTCCACCATCAGTGCTGAGCTATGGCAGTCTTATCGCGAGCAGTGCGCCATCTTCGAGCAAAACCAAATAGACTACCTGCGCTCGCTGGTGGAGAAAGCGGCTGAGCAGGGGATCCCTGCTGAGTACAACCTCCACTATGGCAACCCCGGTCGGGTTATCTGCGACTTGGCCCGCTCTTGGAATGCGGATCTAATCGTGGTGGGCCGCCGCGGCCACTCCGGCTTGAGCGAGCTGTTCCTAGGCAGCGTCAGCAATTACGTGCTCCACCGTGCTCCCTGCTCGGTGCTCACCATTCAGGGGGAAGCTTTGAGAAAGGGGTCCCAACCGCAGGAGAAGCAAGCGGCTACCCCCGCTTAAGGACTTTGGGGAGAGGCGGTGGGAGGGGAGCTCTCTGGCTGGCTTTCCTCCTCAGTGGTGGTCTCCAGGAGACGCTTAACCTCCGTTTCTATGCTGTTGAAGGTGCTCAGGTCGATGACAGCAACATCCGGCTGGCGGCTGCTTTGGGCGTAGGCGCGCAGGCCGGAGGAGGTCAAGCGTAGAGTCAAGGGCTCCTGATCCGTGTCGGGCTTGGGCTCAAAGGTCAGCTTCAGATCCGGCTCGGCCAGGGCTTTTTGGGCGTCGGGATCCGTTTCCGGCACGAACTCCTTGGCGCGGGCGGCGTTGAGGCTGGAGAAGAGAGAGCTGAGATTTACAGGCTGGCCCGGTCGCTCCGGATTTTCCCAGCGCAGCTCCAGGGATCCCTTCTCCTGGGGCAGGGGGTTGAGGGTAACCCGCTCTCCTTGGGATTCCAGGGTGACTTGACCCACCTGGTTGGAGTTGAGGTGAGCAAGGCGGTGATCCCGCAACTCCTCGAGGTCGGGGCGAAGGATGTCAGCAGTAGTGGTGAGGAGGGTAGCCACTGCCGGGTGCTCGGAGGTGATGACATAGACTTGACCGTCTTTTTCCGATCCCAAGGCCACGCTCAGGGTTTTGCCGTCTTTGAGCTCAACGCTTAGCTGAGCAGAAGGCTTCTCCAGACCATAAGGAGCCAGCTCCGCCTTGGTTTCAGCCGGGAACTCCACCGCCTGCAGGCGGGATAAGGTGTTGAGCAGGCGATCGACGTTGAGGTCATCGGCGGGCAGCTCCCTGGGCTCAACGATCTGCCAAGTATCTTCTTGCCGCTGCAAACGAACAACCTCTGGATCCGCCTCGGCCAACTGCACCTGCAGAGACTTCACTGCCGCCGTCTCGAAACGCAGCAGAGTCTTGTCCCGCAAAGCCAGCAGGGAGGGGAGCAGGGATCCCTTCTGGGCGCTGGCCAAGAGCACAACCTCTCCGCCTTCTGGCTGAGCGTAGAAGCCGGAGCCATCGAAGTTGTCGTTGCCGATGGCCAGACGGTAGGGATCCCCTTCTTTGGGGAAGAGGGCAATCTGGTGGCGCGGCTGATCCAGGCCGAAAGCCCCCAAATCCTCGGCCCCTTCCAGCGTGATTTGAGGCGTGAGGCGGGAGAAGGTGTTGAGAAGTTGCTCCACCGGGAAGTCCAGCGCCGCTGACTGGATGGGCTGGCGGATGCGCCAACGGGATCCCTCTTCTCCTTCTGGGGCCCGCTCCAGCAGGATAACTTCTGGCTGGCTGTCTTTCTGTTGGCGGATCTCGATGCGGGCAATGGTGTCGGGGGCAAAGTGAAAGAGCCGCGCCCGCTCCGCCTGCTGCTGCTGCCGCAGTTGCTGGAAGTTATCGAAGAGGAAATACCCCAGCAGAGCAGCCACTGCCAAGCCCAAAAGAATCCAGGTGCTGCGCTTGAACATGCTTGTCCTCCTTCGGCCCTACCGCCTTTGCCACCAGAGCCCAGCCCCTGCTCCCAACGCCACCAGCGGCAGCAGTACCGTCGATCCCAGCACCAGCCAGCGGAAGTTTTGGCCGGTCAGGGTGAGACGGCGATCGGTAATGGATTTGGGGCGGATGGAGATTTGTTCAGTTCGCTCGGTGAGCCAGTTAACCGTGTTGAGGAAAAGATCGCGGTTGCCCTGCTGCCTCAGGTTGCCGTCGAGGGCAAAGTTGACGTTGCCGATCACCACCAGGCGGGCCTCGGTCGGCGACTCCTGGGCTTCTGAGTTGTTCTGATCGCCTTCCACTTGCCGGGTCAGGGCTACGCCCAAGGTCAGGGGGCCGGGCTTGTCTTGATCCGGGTCAAATTGCACGGGGCCAGCTTCCAGGTTGGGGCTGGTCTCTCCCCAGCTCTGCGGACTGCTGCGCAGCAAGGGTGTGGCCTGGATCCCTTCGCGGGCTTGGGTTTCCACCGAACGGGCCAGCGGAAAGAGGGTCATCAGCCGCTGCTCGGCCAAGGGGGCGGTGATGGGGTGATCCCCGTAGGTGGTAACTAGGGCAACTGCCGGCCCCGTGCCCAGGAGTTGGCTGACGCTGCTCACCTCGATAAGGATGTCATCTCCCAAAACCACGCCCCACTCTTCCAGCAAGGGATCCAAGCCGGCATCCACCCGCGGCCCAATGAGCAGCAGCAGCCGTCCTCCCTTGGCCAGGTAGTCCTGCAGCTTCTCCACCTCGCCGGGGAAGAGAGCCCGCTGCGGCCCCGCCAACACCAAAACCTCTGTCTCGTCAGGGATCTCGGCCTGCACCAGGTTCAAGGGCTCCACTCGGTAGCCCTCCTGTCTCAGGGCTGCCACGGCCTGGGCCAGGGTGGGGGTGCCTTCCCGCGCTTCTAGGCCCACTTCCCCATGCCCTTGCACGAAATAGGCCAGCAACTCCCCGCGGTTGACCACTTTAGACAAGACGGGGGTCAGTTTGCTCTCCAGCTCAGGGGCAGGGGGCTGGGGCAGTTGCTGCCGGCTTTCTCCGGCCTCCACCACCAGGGTGTTGTTTTGCGTCACCTGCAGCCGCTGAATGGTGAGGGGATCCCGATTGGGATCGACAAACGCAAACTGGAAGCGCTCGGGGTTGAGGCGGCGGTAGCGCTCCAGTTGTTCCCGCAGGTTGGGATCCGGCGCCGTGGTAACCACCCAGACTTTGACGGGTTGCGCCAATCCCTGCACCAGTTGCCGGGTTTGAGGCGACAGGGTAAACAGGCCCTCCTCGGTGAGATCCAGGCGCAGGTCGTAGCGCACCGCTACCACATTCACCAGCACCAGGATGACGGCCATCGCCGCCACCGCCACCAGGATGTTGGCGTTGGTCTGGGTGGAGCGCAGCCCCAAGAACAGGCTCACCTCCTGCCGGTGGGTGAAGCCCCAAACCACCACCAGAGCCAAGCCCGTGGCCATGAGGCTGAGGGGCACCGCCGTCCAGCCGGTGAGAGCGGATCCCACCAGCAGGCCGATGGCAATCCCACCAAGGCCGACGATCCCCGCCCAATCTGCCAACGCCCGCCAGTCTTTCATCACCGCACTTCTCCCAACACAACCCTAGCTTTGCTGCCAGCGCAGGCTTTCTACCGATTGCACCGTGGCAAACAGCCCCAGCACGATAATGCTGAGGAAAAGGACGATGCTACTGCTGCTGAGGATCCCTTGCACCCAGTTGCTATATTGCTGCAGCAGAGAAATATGCCTCAGGGTAGCGGCAATCCAGTTGTTCTCCTGGCCGGCCGCCGCGTCGATCACCCAGAGCAGCAGGATTAGCCCAAAGGTGGCCACCGCCGCGATAAGGGTGCTGTCGGTCAGGGAAGAGATGAACAACCCCAAGGCCATGACACTGCCCGCCAGCAGAGCAAGTCCCACATAGCCCATTAGGGTTAGGCGGTAGTCCACTGCCGGGGTGGCGCTGCTCAGCACCAGCACGTGGTAGACCAGCGGTGGCAACAGCAGCGTCATAAAAAACACCCAGACCGCCAGCCACTTGCCCAGGGCCACCTCCAAGTTGGTAATGGGGGAGGTGGCCAATAGCTCCATGGTGCCCCGCCGCCGCTCTTCGGCGTAGGAGCTCATGGTGAAGATAGGCAATAAAAATAAGGAAAGCGTGCCCAGCAGGTTGAGAAACTGCTGCGACAGGATGGTGGCGGCATCAAAAGGGTTCTCTTGGCCAAACTGGGCAAAGAGATCCACCTGCTGGGAGAAGTTGATCACCCGCACCAAGATGTTGACGAAGAAAAACCCCGCCAGCCCCCAGAGTACTGCCGCCACCACATAGGCAATGGGGGAGGTGAAGTAGCCGCGCAGTTCTTTGCGAAAAATGGCCACTGCTCCGTTCATGCTGCTTCCTCCAATGTGCCTGCGGATCCCTCTTGGGTGGTGAGCTGCAGGAAAATCTCTTCCAAAGAAGCCTGGGGACGACCAATCTCGTAGAGGTCGATCCCCGCCTGCACCAGAGCCCTGGCCACCTCCGGGATCCAGCCTAAGGACTCTGTCCCGTTGTCGCGAACGGCAGCAACGTTGCTTTTAAGCTGCACCTGCCAGCGAGGGGGATCGGATCCCAGGGGCTGCAAACTCACCACCTCCACCTGGGGCAGGTTTTGCAGGGCCGCCCGGATGGCCGTTTCCTCAGGGGCGCCCACCACCAGCTTCGCCTGCTGCCGATCCTGCACCTGTGCCGTCAGCTCGGCGGGCGTGCCGATGGCCGCCACCTGGCCGCGGTTGATGATCACCACCCGGTCGCAGGTCATGCTCACCTCCGGCAGGATGTGGGTGGAGAGGATGATGGTGTGCTCTCCCGCCAGGCTCTTGATCAGGTTGCGCACCTCGATGATCTGCTTGGGATCCAGCCCAATCGTGGGCTCGTCCAGGATGATCACCGGCGGGTCGTGCACCAGGGCCTGGGCCAGGCCCACCCGCTGCTTGTACCCCTTAGAGAGCTTGCGGATCAAGGTGTGGCGCTTGTCTTCCAGACTGCAGCGGCGGATCACCTCGTCCACCCGCCTGGGCCGGTCGCCGGGGCTGACCCGCTTGATCTGGGCAACAAAGTGCAGGTAGGCCTCCACCGTCATGTCCGGGTAGAGGGGCGGGTTTTCCGGCAAATAGCCGATGCGCTGCCGCACCGCCATCGAGTTTTCGTGGACATCAAACCCGGCCACCCGCGCCGTCCCCTCGCTGGCGGGCAGATACCCGGCCAAAATGCGCATGGAGGTGGTCTTGCCGGCGCCGTTCGGCCCTAAAAACCCCATGATCTCGCCGGCGTTGACCTGGAAAGAGATATCGCGAATGGCCGTAAAGCTGCCGTAGGTTTTGCTCAGATGCTCCACTTCGATGGCAGCCGTGGTTGCAGGAGCAGTGGATAAACCTATCATCGGCGGCTCCTAACCTAGAGGGTCAGCGTGAGTTGGCCAACAGCCCAAGTCCGTAGATGCGAAAGCGCGCAGCCCTTGTTTTGAAACAGGCAGAAGTTGAGAGCAACAGAGGCGGCAGCGCTGAGGCCATCAGCAAACTTAGCACAGAGGCGGCGGGGATAAGCAAACGGCAGCGGGATCCCCTCCCCCCTTTTGGTGGGGTGCTCAGGGGGCCAGGGATCCCCACGCTTCCAACCCCAAGACTCGGCTCTCCCCAGGGCGGGCGGCCACCACCTCCCCGATGGGGAAGGCTTCGGGCAGCAGTGAGCTCACCTGATCTTCCGCCTCAGGGGGCACCACCAGCACATAGCCCACCCCCAGGTTAAAGGTGTTGAACATCTCCAAAGTCTCCACCTGGCCCTGCTCCTGCAGCCAGAGAAATTCCTGTGGGATGGGCCAACTGTGGGGCTCTAGTCGCGCCGCCTGGTCAGGAGCCAAACAGCGGGGCAAGTTTTCCGGGATGCCGCCGCCGGTGATGTGGGCCATGCCGTGGATGGGGATCCCTGCTGCTTGCAGCCGCTGCACCGCCTGCACGTAGATGCGGGTGGGGGTGAGAAACACCTCCGCCAGAGGCCGATCCCAACCAGAGGGCTGGTGATCCCAGCGCCAGCCCCGCTCGGCCACAATCCGCCGCACCAGGCTGAAGCCGTTGCTGTGCAGGCCGCTGCTGGGCAAAGCCCACAGCCGATCCCCAGCCTGCACCCGCGAGCCGTCGAGAATGTCCGCCCTCTCGACAATCCCGACACAAAATCCCGCCAGGTCGTACTTGCCGGGCGGATAAAACCCCGGCATCTCCGCCGTCTCTCCCCCCAGCAGTTGGCAGCCGGCCTCCTGGCAGCCCTCCAGAATGCCGTCAATCACCTGCCAGAGAGCTTCCGGCTCCAGCTTGCCGGTAGCCACATAGTCCAGGAAAAACAGCGGCTTGGCTCCCACCGTCAGCACATCGTTGACACACATGGCCACCAGGTCGATGCCCACTCCGTGGTGCTGCCCCCACTGCTGGGCAATCTCCAGCTTGGTGCCCACCCCATCGGTACCGGCAACCAAAACCGGCGCTCGGTAGCCTGCTGGCAGCTCGAAGAGGCCAGCAAACCCCCCAATGCCCCCCAAGGTTCCTGAAGAACCTGAAAACGGGACTTTAGTTCGTTCAACGCGCTCGCGAATCCCCTTGACAAAGGCGCGGCCCAGATCGATGTCAACCCCTGCTGAGCGGTAGTCCAAGATGACGAAAATCCTTGTGCTGACGGAACTTAGGCTTTTGCCCTCGACCGGGCAAGCTTGTCAATTTAGAAACCTATGGTACATTAACTTCTGTTTTACTGTCGCAGTGGATGTTGTACAGGAGTTTCGAGAGGAGCGCGGCCTCATGCGAAATTGGAAGCGGCTTGGACAGGGACTGGCTCCCGCCCGCCAAGTGGGCTTAGTCGGCTGTCTCTGTGTTACGGCTCTCAGCTTGCCGACAGGCATGTTGGGCAGCCCAAACTCGCAGGCACAAGCCTCAACTCGCAGCGGATCCCCCAGCGCCAGAGCAACCCAGCCATCCCCCAAAGCCCACTCGCTCTCCCCGGCAACCGACCTTGTCTCCCCTTCCCAACCCAACGCTCCCCTGCCGGCCAAACTCGGCACCTTGCACTCGCAGGACTCGGAGTCTCTCCTCCTATCTCGCCAGGCGATCCCTTCGCGGCCAACAGAAGAACCCACCCTCAAGATCGGCGAACAACAGCAGCAAACCAGACAGCCCATCTCCACCCTCTACGACTACCAGATGGATGGGCGGCAGGTGGTCACCGTCTACGTTCGGGATCTACCTGTTGTCAGCTTTGTCGAGCAACCCGGGTTGGAGTCGCCGCTGCTGCGGGCCAGCACTCTGGTGGCCCGGCTCAACCAAATGGCCCAGGGATCCCTGAAGGACACGACCATTACCCTGGCTTGGGCAGAGCCCCAATCCGGGGATCCCCTCTACGCAGTTCAGGTCAACGGCGAGGAATTGCTGCGCATCGACGAGGGAGTCCTGCTGCCAGATAACCAACGCCCGGTGGATACAGCAGTTTTGGCTGCCAATCGTCTGCGCCGTCTGCTGCTGGATGCGCCCCCCATTTCGGCTCCGGCCCTACCTCAACCGGCTGCTCTCGCCGCCAAGGCCACTGTTGTAGGCCCTAAGCCAGAAACAGCCGCTCAACCAAAACCTGCCCCTGTCCGTACCGTCGGGCCTGTGCAGGAAGGGATCGCCTCCTGGTATAACCTGCACCCCACCCGCCATGAGATGACGGCTGCCCACCCCACTCTGCCCTTCGGTACCGAGGTGCGGGTCACCAACCTGAGTAACGGGCGTCAGGCCGTCGTGCGCATCAGCGATCGCGGCCCCTTCATCCCCGGTCGGATTATCGACCTCTCCCTACGGGCAGCAGAGGCCCTGGGGATGGTGCGCTCTGGGCTGGCGCCGGTGCGGGTGGAAGTGGTGCAGCGCTAGCTAAGGCACGGGCGAAAAGCGCTTGGAGTCGGGCGAGTAGCGCCAAGAAATGCCGTCGGGATCCCGGCTGCGGCTCCACTCGGGAAACCCACTCTTGAACTTCCAGTAGGTGATGGCGGAGACCACTACCCCCAACCGCTCTGCTAGCTGAGTCTGGTTGAGGGGGCGCAGTGTTACCCGCGGCACTGTAATCGCCTCCTCGGCAGCGACAGGGCTGGGCAGGGGAGCGGGATTGGCCACCGCTGGGGGGGGCTCGGAGAGGGTAGCCGTAGCTATGGCCGCCGGTTTCTCCTCTTCCAGCAGGCGACTCCGGCTGGGCTCCTGGGGCCGCAACAAGCTAAACTGACTCAACAGCCCGACATTTTCTAGGTTTAGCAAATCTTCCAGGTTAGAGGTCTGATGAATCAGTTCCAGCTCGCGGTGAAACTCTTCCTCCAGCACCCGCAGGTAGTACTGCCACTTCTGCTCCGACTCTGCCTCTTTGAGCAGGCCTAGGGCAAACTTGAGCTTCGAGAGGAGCTCACTCAGATCTTGCAAGAATTTCTTGAACAAAGTGCCCTTGACCTCTGCAAACTGCTGCAACTGCTGCAGCTTTTGTCGCAGCTCCTCCAGCCTTTTCTCCTCCAGCCTGCGGCTCTCTAGGCTCTGGCGGTGGTTGTGCAGGGCAATTTCGATGGCGGTGTAGAGCTCCCGCTCTTTGAAAGGTTTGATGATGTAGCCAAAGGGCTGCGTCTCCTTGACGCGCGAGAGAGTGTCCTCATCAGCGTAGGCCGTCAGGTGCACCACCGGAATGTTGAAGCGCTCGCCGATTCGCTTGGCGGCTTCGATGCCATCGATATCTCCCTTCAAGACGATGTCCATCAAGACCAAGTCCACCGACATTTCCTCCAGCCGTCGGATTGCTTCTTCGCCAGAGGACGCGATGGCCGGCACCGCATAGCCAAATTTTTTCAGGACGTTGGCAATATCCTTGGCGATGATCTTCTCGTCTTCGACAACCAGAATGCTGCCTTTGGCAAGCATGGGAACTTTCTTCAAGGCTGGCTCCTTGGAAAGGTGATGATGAAAGTGGTACCCGACTTGTTTCTCAATTCTATCTTGCCCTGGAGCTGATCGGTGAGGGTCGCAACCAGTTGTAAACCTAAAGATTGAGTTTCCTTGAAATCGAAGTTGCGGGGCAGGCCAATGCCGTTGTCAGAGACGCGCAACTGAGTATGGGTACGGGTTTGCTTAAAGTGGACGTCGATCTGACCACTGCGGCCTTTGGGGAAGGCGTATTTGAGGCTGTTGGTGACCAGCTCATTGATGATCAGGCCGCACAAAACTGCGTCGTCGAGGTTGAGGCGGATCCCTTCGGCGCGGATGCTGGCGCGAATGATCTCGGGGTTCACGCCGTAGGAGCGGAAGAGATTGGAGATTAAATTGTGGAGGTACTGCTTCAAATCCACAGCAGCCAGGTTGTTGGACGGGTACAGGCCCTCGTGGATCAAAGACATCGCCTGAATGCGGCTGCCGGCGTCCTTAAAAACGCGGGCATACTTGTGGCTTTTGATTTGATCCGCCTGGAGCCGCAGCAAGCTGGAGATGATCTGCAGGTTATTTTTGACACGGTGGTGGATCTCCCGCAGCAGAATCTCTTTTTCTTGCAGGGCTGCCTGAATCTGCAGCTTCGCCTGTCTTTCTTCAGTAATATCTTCGCAAATGCCAATAACGAAGAGGTTTTTGCCTTCGGGATCCCGCACTGCCGAGACCGCCAGGCGGCACCAAACCACCTTGCCGCTGCGGTGGATGTAACGTTTTTCCAGGTGGTAGCGATCCCGTTGGCCGTTCACAACTTCCTGGAAGAGTCGCCAATCTTCCTCGATATCGTCCGGGTGGGTGAGGTCGCAGAAACTCCTGCTGACCAATTCGGCAGCGCTGTAGCCAAGGATCTCTTCCAGGGCGGGGTTCACCTTGAGGTAACGGCCTTGTCGGTTGACAATGGAAATGCCCAGGGCCGACTGCTCGAAGATGCCCCGCAAGCTCAGCTCGCTTTGGCGCAGGGCCGCCTCCGCTTGCTTGCGCTCGGTAATGTCCAAAATTTGGCTGAGAAAGTAGCTGGGATCCCCCTGCGCAGTGCGCACCAGAGTGATGCGGAGAAGGGCGTAGACGATTTGCCCGTTCTTGTGGATGTAGCGCTGTTCCTGCTCGCAGTGGTGCACCTCGCCGGCCAGTAGGCGGTTGGTGCTCTCCAGGGTGGCGGCAATGTCGTCAGGATGGGTGATGTCGAGGACGGTTTTGCCTTTGAGATCTTCTAGGGTGTAGCCTAGGGTTTCGGTGAAGGCGGCGTTGATTTGAAAATAGGTACCATCCAGGTGGGTCATGGCCTTGGCAATCGGGGACCACTCAAAGGATTGGCGGAAGCGTTCTTCGCTTTCTCTGAGGGCGATTTCTGCCTCGACACGGGCGCTGATGTCGATCACCTGGTTGAGAAACTGGGTGGGCTGGCCGGCTTCATCGGTAAGCAGGGTGGCCTGGAACAGCACATGGACAACCTGGCCGGAACGGTGGATGTAACGAATCTGCCGCTGGCTGATGGAGACTTTGCGTGTCAAGAGGGCCTCGTTGGCCGCCAGCAGTTGGTTGACATCGTCGGGGTGGAGGATGTCCAGTTGTTGCCGACGCTGCAACTCTTCGGGGGTGTAGCCGACGATCTGGGCAAAGGCCTCGTTGACCTGGATAAATCGCCCCTGCAAATCCACCAGGGCAATGCCGTTGGGAGCCAGCTCAAAGATCTGCCGGAAATGGTTGGCGCTCTGTTGCCAGGCTTGCTCTATACGACGACGTTCGGCTTCCAGTTGCTTGGACTCGGTGATGTCTTCGACGATCCCTGCCACCCGGTAGAGTTTGCCCTCTTTGTCGAGGATGGGAAAGGTGCGTTCCCGCAGCCAGAGGATGCAGCCATCGGGGCGGCAGAGGCGAAAAACCACATCGGTGGGCTGGCCCTGAAGTTGGGCTTGAAAAATGGCGGGGAACAGCCAGCGATCGTCAGGGTGAATGTGGCGCATCCAGGCCTGGGGATTGGCGTAGGCCTCTGCAGGGGAAAGGCCCCAAATGGCTTCACAGGCGGGGCTGACGTAAATCAGCTCTTTGCCGCAAAGCGTGGAAATCCAAAACAGTTGCTGGCTGTTCTCAGCCAGTTGCAAAAAACGATGCTCGCTCTCTCTGCGGGCTTCCTCCAGTTGCTGTTGCCGTTCTTTAAGCTGGCGGGAGGCCGTGATATCGGTAACAAACCCTTCAAAATAGAGGGGCTCCCCCTGCTCGTTGTACAGGGTGCGGGCGTTTAAAGAAATCCAGATTTTTTTGCCGTCCTTGCGGCACACCTGCTGCTCGGCGTGCACGACCTGGCCTTCCTTCAGCATGCGCTGTACGAACTCAGATCGCTGCTCCGGGTCGCCGTAGATCTGAGAGCCGATATCGGAGACGTGGCGCATCAAATCTTCTGGGGATTCGTAGCCAAAAATATGGGCCAGAGCCGGGTTGGCCACCAGATATTTCCCTTCTGGAGTCGTTTGAAAAATACCTTCGACAGCGTTCTCGAAGATCTGTTGGTAGCGGGCGGCAGTGCTGCGGCTGTGCTGCAGTTGCGCCCGAAGTTCCGCGAGGGCTTGTTGCTGCTCCTGGGCCTGGAGCAGGATGTGTCGCAGGCTGAGGGCGATGAGGTTGATCTGTCCCCGTTCGGGGAGACTCAGTGGGCGAGGGCACTCCCCCAGTAGGTGAAGTGTCGCCAGCCACCTCCCTCCCTCATCCAGCAGGGGAAAAGCTTCATGAAAGGGCCAAGATTCGGGGGGGCTGAGCGGCTCGTTGCCAGGGATCCGCTGGGGGTCGCGGTAGAGGATCCCTTTTGCAGCCGAGTCGGGATCGGATCCCGGCTGGGCCAGTTCTAGATAGACCAAGGGGACGTTCAGCAGTTGCCCCAGCAATTGCAACAGCGGGTACAGCGCTGCAGCGGACTCCGTCTTCAGTTCAGTTTGAAGGGACGGCTCTTCCCTAGCGGCGGCCTGTCCGGCAACAAAACTGTTCACAGCGGATCTTGGTGACCTAGAAATGGGAGGCGACATGGGAAAAACTCGGCTGGGAAGCTAGCTCTACCCAGTCCATCACGATAGATGGGGGGCACCTGTTGAGTTGGTCTTCACAGGGCAAAAAGCAAAGGATCTCCGCTAGGTACGCCCGTTCCGCACCCACTATCTATACTTTAGCGATGCTCTGGAGAAACCTTAGTGAAACATGCTGCTGACGGAGCTGTCTTCGTGAATGCGCCAGATCGCCTCTCCCAGCACGTTCGCCACCGAGAGGACGGTCAAGCCTGGAAAATGCCGCTCTGGAGGAATGGGGATGGTGTTGGTGACGATCACCTCTTCAAACAGACCGCCCTGCAGGCGTTCGATGGCCGGATCGGAAAAGACAGGGTGGATGGCGCAGGCATAGACCGCCTTGGCCCCCGACTTGCGCAGCAGCTTCGCCCCTTCCGAGATGGTGCCTGCCGTGTCAATCATGTCATCTACGAGGATGGCGATTTTACCGCGCACATCGCCAATGAGGTTCATGACTTCCACGTCGTTGTGGGCCTGGCGGCGCTTGTCAATGATGGCCAGCGGAGCTTCCTTGAGTTTTTTGGCAAAGGCACGTGCCCGCGCTACCCCTCCCACATCGGGAGAGACGACCACAATATCTTCGTCGAGTAGGCCTTTTTCTTTGAGGTAAGCCTGCAGTACCGGCTGGGCGTAGACGTGGTCGAGGGGAATGTCGAAGTAGCCCTGGATCTGAGCCGAGTGCAGATCCATGGCCAGCACCCGGTGTGCCCCTGCCTGGGTGATCATATTGGCCACCAGCTTGGCGGTGATGGCTTCCCGTCCGGCGGTTTTGCGGTCGGCACGGGCGTAGCCGTAGTAGGGCAAGACGGCAGTGATCTGGCGGGCCGAGGCGCGGCGGCAGGCATCGATGATCACCAGCAGCTCCATCAGGTGATCGTTGACCGGGCGGCAGGTGGGCTGCACCAGGTAGACATCGGCGCCGCGAATCGACTCCTGGATTTGGATGTACAGCTCACCATCGGCAAAGCGCTTGCGCAGCATCGGGCCCAGATCCAGGCCTAAGTAACGGGCTACTTCCTGGGCTAGGGCTGGATTGGCGCTGCCTGAGAAGATTTTAAGGCGGTTACTATCTGAGATGGGTGGCAGGGGAGAAGGGCGAAGCAGAGGAGCAGGGCGAACCACAGATCGACGCTGAACTCGTCCGTAGCCAACGCCTGACGGCGAGCTGACGCTATCGTAGCACTGGCGCTTGCAACTTTAGCAACTGTATTCTTCGGGATTTTGGGTCTCGGAGGCAGGTTAGCATAAACGGGATGAAGGTGGAGCTGCTCCACATCCACAAGCACTTTGGGGCGGTACAGGCAAACCGCGATGTGTCTTTGCGGGTGGAGGCAGTCACGATGCACGGTTTGCTGGGGGAAATGGAGCCGGCAAAAGCACCTTGGTCAAGATCCTGAGCAGCTTTCTGCGCTGCGATCTAATGCGATCTAAGGAGAGATTTGGA
>NZ_JANSJN010000035.1:18772-23364 GCF_047462555.1 Synechococcus sp. B60.1 | reverse complement strand
GCCTCGTGAGTCTTGGATGCTTCAGCTCTACTATGGCTAGCGCCACGCTTTGCGAACAGAGACCCGGTACACGGGAGTGATGAAGCAACTGGGGCAGAGGAAGAGACAAAAATCTCACCGTCAAGCGGATGGGGAAACCCCACCCGCCTGCGCGGTGGGGTAGTTCATGCGAAAAGTCAAGGGAAATCCGCTCGCCCGTGGGGGGATCAGCATGAGCGTCAGGAGGAAGCCGCCGTCTCAACCTGCTGTACCTGCAACGAAGCAATCGGAAAATGCCGCTCCAACAAAGCCGGGATCTCTTGCGAAGAAACGCCGCTGTAGCGAGCCTTGTCGGGCAGGAACACCACGTTCGGCCCCCGTTTGCAGTCCTTCATGCAGCCCACTCCCTGCACGCGGATGCCCCCATAGGCTGCTAGGTGAGCCTGCAGAGCCTGCATCACCTCCAGCGCCCCCCGCCGACAGCAGTCAGACTTCTGGCAGACCAAGACGACCCCTTTTCTCTTTTCCTCCGATTCTGGAGCAGCTTTTGGGGGAGATGTGGCTGGGATCCCTGCCTGGACAGGAACCACGCGGTAGAGCACCCATTTCTCTCGCCCCTTCAGCAAATTCACTTCCCGCTCCCCCGCAATCTGCACCCTATCCCCTGGCTTGAGGCTGCGGTAGAGCTCAGAGCGCAGCGGCTTGGGGATCTTGCCGGCAAACACTTCCGCTCCGGCCTGCCAGCGCAAATACTTGAGCTTGCCATCCTTATCGGGAAGAAATCCCAGGAACTGACCTTCTGACTCGAACGGGATCCTTTGCTTAGCCAACTTGCTCATCTTGTCCCCCAGGCTCGGTGTTGAGCTGCCAACACGTCTCTAGGCTGTCCAATAACTCCCGCCGCCGCGCCGTGTATTGGCGGATCACGCTGCGCACCTGCAACAGGGCCAGAGGCGTGTCCACCTGCACCTGCAAATGGCCATCTCCCGTACAAACTGCCGGGATCCCCAACTCCACCAGCCGCCGCCCAATGCGCCAGCGTTCCCCTAAGGGGATCTGCAAACAATAGCTGCCCTCAAAAGATACAGGGTTCATGGCTAGGAGCAAAACCTCGGCAAATAAATCTAAACCCAATCGGGCAGTAATGATATAAATTTTCAACAAATGCTTACAAAAATAAGCCCTCAGACCTAAGGACAGGCCACCTGGCCGGCGAACCTGCCCCAGATCCTGACTAGGCTCTGCCGTCCATCAAGCCAAACACTAGGCTGTCGTTGGCTAGGAAGTGGTTGAGGTGGAAGGCCCGGTCTTCCGTCTTGAGCAGAATCTGCTCGTAGAGGTAGCGGGTGGCACGATCCCCTAGGCTTTCCGCTTGGGCGGCTTGGCGCCGCAGCAAATCGATGATGGCCTGCTCTGCCGCCAGGTCATTTTGCAACATTTGCCGCGCCTCAAAAGCGCCATCCGGCTCAGGGGTAAAGCAGCAGAGGCGGGCCAAGGTGGCGAAGGTGGCTACCGGCACACCCCCCAGACCTTCGAGGCGTTCTCCCAGGTCGTGGACATGTTCCCTCACCTGCTCGTAGTGATCCTTGAACAATTGGTGTAGCGGGTAGAACTCGGTGCCCTCTACTACGAAGTGATGCTTCTGGTACTGCAAGTACAGCCCTTGGAAGCTGGCCAGAAGGGCGTTCATCCCCTCGCAGATCGGCTGGGTCACCTCCAGGCCGAGGGAGACAGGGTTGTTGCGCACGCTGTTGAAGGACTGGCGCAAGGTTGAGGTTTCAGACATAGGGCAAGGTTCTCCGAAGTAAGAGAGCTAATTGTCCAGCCTACTCGAGTGGACAGATCCAGGGTTTCTTGGGGCTATCCTCACCCCAGCATAGTCTAACTCAACAGTTCTTGTGAATAGCTCTCAACAAAGTGCTTGTTGCAGCAGAACCAGTGGGCTGGTCAGAGAGTAGCCGCATCTTCCCGATTTACACTGGACTGGGAGCGTTAGCCCAGTTGATCCCGTACCTGGAGATGGAGCATGTCGCAAACGGAGCCAGAAAGCCACTCCTGGATAGAAAAACTGATTCGCCTAACCCATCAAACAGTTGCGCGGGCTGGGGGGAAACCGCAGGAACCTTGGGATTGGGCCAGCCACCTGTTCAAAGAGAGCCTGCTGGAAGCAGAGGCAGAAATGGGCCACTGTAATGTCCTGGTGATTGGCAAAAGTGGGGTGGGCAAAAGCACCTTGGTCAACGCGGTGTTTAAAGATGAGCTGGCCCGCACTGGTGTTGGCAGCCCTGTTACCCGCCACATTCGCCAATATTCTAAGCAAGGCTGCCCAATCACCATCTACGATACACCTGGCATGGAATTGGCGGGAGACCAGAATATCCAGATCCGCCTCGAGGTGTCCCAACTGATCGACGAGCTGCGCCTCAAGGATCCCGAACATCACATTCACATTGTTTGGTATTGCATCCACCACGAACTGAAGCGGCTGGAGGAAACCGAGCGTGAGTGGCTGAGAGAGTTAGAACTCAAAGATGTACCGGTCATCTTAGTCTTGACCCAATGCCTGGAATATCCCAATCCCGAAGAGAGCGAGTTTTTTCAGTACTTGCAGCGCCAAAATCTCCCTGTTCGCTACATTGTTCCTCTTTTGGCTAAGGACAAGGTCATTAACCGGCAACTCACCATCCCCGCCCACGGGCTAGAGCACCTAATCGGCTGCACCTCGGAGCTGCTGCCAGAGGTAGCCCGCCTTGCCTTTATCCGCCAGCAATTGCTGCGGGTGGATCTCAAGGCCGATGCTGCTTTTAAGTATGTATCGGGCTATGTGGCCAGCGCAGCGTTCATCGGCGCCGCACCTCTTCCTTTTGCCGATGCCCCTCTACTGGCAGCAGCACAAGTGGGCATGATTGCCAATATCAGCTTTATCTTTGGCTATAAGGCCTCCCCTTCTTTTTACTACTCTTTGATGGCGGCTTTGGCGGGAATTGGGGGCGCAGTAGTCACTGGGCGGGCCATTGTCTCAAACCTGCTGAAGTTGATCCCCGGCGCGGGATCCCTGGCAGGCGGCATCATCCAGTCCACCACAGCGGCTACCCTGACCCTTTCCCTTGGCCTGGCCTATATCGAGCTGATGAAGGCCATCGCCCGCGCCGAAATCCAAGGGATCCAGCTATCCCAGGCCCAGATGCAGGAGATCTTTGTGCGCGAGTACCGAGAATATGCTGCTTCGGGACACAAAACTCTCAAAAACTGGGATTGGGAAAAATGACTTTTTATCCCAGCTTTTGCGTAGACATTGGATCTAATTCTGGAGCAGGGGAAGCTCGTGCGCTCTCGAACCCAAAGGAGCCATTGACTAGGTACAAGGGGCGGCCTTTCACTTCTTCAAAAATGCGGCCCAGATACTCTCCAATCACGCCCAGGCTAATCAACTGGATCCCGCCCAAAAACAAGGTCATCACCGCCAAAGAGGCGTAGCCGGGCACATCGGAGCCAAACAGCAAAGTACGAATGACGAGGAAAAGGCCATACAGCAGAGCCGCCAGCGAGATCGCCAAGCCCAGATAGCTCCACACCCGCAAGGGCCAAGAGCTAAAAGAGGTGATGCCTTCTATGGCTAGGTTCCACAGCCGCCAGTAGTTCCACTGGGTTTTGCCGCGAAAACGGGGGGCGCGGTCGTAAAAAATGGCCACCTGCCGGTAGCCTACCCAGGCAAAGATCCCTTTCATAAAGCGAGTGCGCTCCCGCAGTTGCTTGATGGCGTCTACCACCTGCCGATCCAACAGCCGAAAATCTCCTGTATTGCGCGGGATCCGCACCTGGCTGAGCTGGTCAATGACCCAATAAAACCCATTGGCGGTGAAGCGTTTTAGCCAGCTTTCCCCTTGGCGGCTGCGGCGCACAGCGTACACCACCTGGTAGCCCTGCCGCCACTGCTGCAGCATTTCCGGGATCAACTCTGGGGGATCCTGCAGGTCGGCATCGATGGGAACAACGGCTCTGCCAGAGGCATAATCCAGACCCGCTGTGAGGGCAATCTCTTTGCCAAAACAGCGGGAGAGGTTCACCACCTTGATGCGGGGATCCTGGCGATGGAAGGCAATAAGCTTTTCCAGCGTGTCGTCCTGGCTGCCGTCGTTGACACAGATGATCTCGTAGGGGATCCCTAGAGGATCCAAGGTAAGTCGCAGGCGCTCGAACAGATGCTCCAGGTTGTCTGCCTCATTTTTGCAGGGGATGACAACCGAGAGCTCAGGAGTAACGGGGGACATGGGGCAAAAGGTAGGGATCCCTTTTCTGGCAACTATCGAAGGTGGACTTTAAACCCCTGTTGCCGCTTTGTCTTCGGACTCCTCTCCAGGGGGGCTCTTGATCCAACTGTGGTAGAGGAATCTTCATAGGCGTAACTCCCCCTAAAGCTTAATCTTGCCACCAGCTGGATAAGTCTAATTTAGGACATAATTTAGGACAGGGATGAAAGCTTGTCCAACCAAGCTTGCCGGGCAAGCTGAGGATCAAACCCCTGCCCTTACTGGCTTGCCGACATCTCTGCCACAATCGAGCGCAGCTCGTCCTCCGAGATGCGATAGACCTCGTTACAGAACTGGCAAACC
>NZ_JANSJN010000035.1:11673-18672 GCF_047462555.1 Synechococcus sp. B60.1 | reverse complement strand
TTGCCGACATCTCTGCCACAATCGAGCGCAGCTCGTCCTCCGAGATGCGATAGACCTCGTTACAGAACTGGCAAACCGCCTCTGCTCCCTTATCAGTACGGATCATGTCGATGAGCTCGTCCCGCCCCAACATACGCAACGCCCCCTTCACCCGGTCGGAGTTGCACTGGCAATAGAAGCGGATGGTGCGCACCTCCGGCGTGATCTTCAGATCCAGGTCGCCCAGACAAATTTGCAACAGCTCCAGCAAACCGCCGCCGTAGGCCAGCATTGGACTGAATTCCTCTACTTTGGCCAAACGGGCCTCCATCTCCGGGATCAGACTGGCTGGTGCTCCCGGCATGAGCTGCATCAACACTCCACCAGCGGCGCGCACCCGCTGGGAATCGAGGTTGACCCCCAAAAGAACTGCCGAGGGGATCTGCTCCGAGGAGGAGAGGTAGTAGCTGATATCGTCTCCCACCTCCCCTGAAACCAGTTCCACAGCACTGGTGTAAGGCTGGCCGTAGCCCAAGTCCCGCAGCACATGCAAATAGCCGTAACGCCCAACGGCCTGACCCACATCTAACTTGCTCTCAGGGGTGAGAGGAAGTTCAACAGCAGGGTTGCTCACATAGCCGCGTACCGTGCCGTCCATGCCGGCATCTACGTAGATGCTGCCCAAGGGGCCATTTCCCTTCAGTTGCAGGTTGATCCGCGCCTGGCGTCGCTTCAGGTTAGCTGCCAGCAACAGGGCTGCACTCATGGCCCGCCCCAGCGCCACTGTCGCCACGTAGGAGAGCTTGTGCCGCTCCCGCGCTTCCTGGACTGCCTGGGTGGACACTAAGCCCACCACGCGGATCTTGCCTTCTGCCGCCGTAGCTCGGATCAGGTGATCCGGAAGGGAGAGGGGAGAACCCTCAGAGATGGCTTTCAAGCTTTTCCATTGCTCTGACCCAGAGGTATCCGTCATCACAACCTCAACTCACGTCTCGAAAGCAAGCCTGCAGGGATCCCCTGGCGACTTACTTCTTTCCCCGTGGGCTCGCTGCAACTTCGCTATAAGTCGGAGCCAGCCTGCACCATACCATCATAGGCGGCTTATCCCCCTGCCCACTAGCCGGCAGCTTGCTCCGCTAGTTTTTCGGCTCAAACCAATCACCTTGCCCATGCTGCCGCCCCGCCCTCCAGTTGGCAAAGTGGTGCTTCATCCTCAGTAAGGTAGGGAGAGTTTGCAATTCTTCTGCAATTTCTCCCTCTCTTGCCAGAGTGTGCCATCCTGAGGATCTAGACTGATCCAACGCGACCCCCAGCCTGTTGGCCTTACTCCCTGGGTGACTGTTCCATGTTGGATAACCTCACTGCCTATGTCTCGGAACATGCGGCCAAGCGTCGCTGGCGGGAACGTGCCTACAGCCGCTTTTTGCAGGATTGGCGACGACAAGTGGTACTGCTGCGCCGCCAACGGGCCGGTGAATTCGGCCAGCCGCTAGGGGATCCCTCCTGTGTTTTCAGCGCCCAGTCGGCTTGGTTGCGCTGTGCCGTCAACCCGCAAGGGCCCTGCCAGGGCTGCCCCCACTATTCTCCGCTTGTTCCTCCGCTGCCGGCTCGTCACCCTAATGTTCCCGGTTAGTTTGCCGCATCCAAATCTGTTCAGATGGACTTCTGCATCCTACCGTATCCCCAGGTTGCGCTGGGTTTACACTCCCACTTATGCCAAAGGAAGACCGGCGGCAAGATAAGGGATCCTATCTCCGGTCAACCTTTGCCACTCCCCCTGCCGACCGGCTGGCTAAACGCCAAGGCAACGGCATGGCTGTTTTCCCGGAGCGCTAGGGACTCTGCGCAGTTCCCCAGTTCATCAGCCCAGGGCTCTGCCCGCACCTAAGTAGGAGGCTAGCAAGCCTCTTTTCGTGTCAAAATGAAAGAGAAAGAACGGTAACTCCATCGGCAAAAGCGAGATTCATGGTCCTTTACCTCTCGGCAGAGCATCTTCGCGCCATCCGCCAGCATGGCGAGCAAGCCTTTCCCTACGAGGGCTGCGGTATTTTGATCGGCGAGCTCAAGGGATCGGACAAGATCGTCCATGAACTCTGGGCAGTGGCCAACACCTGGGATCAAGCCGAAAACCCCTTGGCAGACGGGGAATCCAGCCGCCGCCGCTTCTTGATCGACCCGGCGGATTTCAAGCGGGCCAACGACCATGCCATGCGCAAAGGCCTGGGGATCCTGGGCACCTACCATTCCCACCCCAACCACGCGGCCGTTCCTTCGGAGTTCGACCGGCAGCACGCTTTTCCTTGGGGCTTTTCCTGCGTGATTGTTAGCGTGCGCGAGGGCAAGGCAGAGGAGGTGGCAAGCTGGATTTTGGATGAGCAGGAGCAGCCCCAACGGGAGCCGATGCAGATTTGGGAAGACAAATCTCTGCCCTCGCTTGTGGCTCGGGCTGGCTAGAGCCTGGGCGGAGCTGACTGCTGTTTTCCCGCCAACCTTCCCTCCAAAAGTGAGGCTTATGGCTGAGAAGCTTTGGGATCCCTGTTGGGCAATGACTGTGGTGAGGGTTGTCGGAAAAAGCGGTACTCTGAACTTGATGAGGTGACACTTGGAATAGTTCAGCTCAGAACCTCAAGGTGTAGATCAACCAGATCGCTAGAACCCTTCCCCGAACTCCCATGGCAACCAAAGTCCTGATTCCCTCCCCCTTGCGTCCCTACACCGACAACCTGGAAGCTGTCGAGATCGAGGGCAACAGCGTTGGCGAAGTAATGCGCAATCTGATCGCCCGCTATGGCGAGCTAAAGCGCCACCTCTACACCGAAGACGGCAAGTTGCGCAATTTCGTCAACATTTACCTCAACGACGAGGATGTGCGCACTTTGGCCCAAGGCGACGACACTCCTGTGGGAGAGAAAGCCACCATCAGCATCGTTCCTGCCATTGCCGGAGGGTTTTGACTATGTTGCACCTAGACACCAGCCAAGTCAGCCTCTCCCGCGAGGAGATGGAGCGGTTTTCTCGCCATTTGATCCTGCCGGAGGTGGGCCTGGAGGGGCAGAAGCGGCTGAAAGCAGGCAAGGTGCTCTGCATCGGCACAGGCGGCCTCGGCTCGCCCCTGTTGTTGTACTTGGCGGCAGCCGGCGTGGGGCGGATCGGCATCGTCGATTTCGATGTGGTGGACGTGTCGAACCTGCAGCGGCAGGTGATCCACGGCACTTCCTGGGTGGGCAAGCCCAAGGTGGAATCGGCCAAAAATCGCATCCTGGAGATCAACCCCTATTGCCAGGTGGACGTTTACAACACCGCTCTGAAGGCCCACAACGCCCTGGAGCTGTTTGCCAACTACGACGTGATCGTGGACGGTACCGATAATTTCCCCACCCGCTACCTGGTCAACGATGCCTGTGTGCTGACGGGCAAGCCCAATGTCTACGGCTCGATCTTCCGCTTTGAAGGGCAGGCGACGGTCTTCAACTACGAGGATGGGCCCAACTACCGCGATCTCTACCCCGAGCCACCCCCACCGGGGCTGGTTCCCTCCTGTGCCGAGGGGGGAGTGCTGGGGATCCTGCCCGGCATCATCGGCCTCATTCAAGCTACGGAGACTGTGAAGATCCTGTTGGGCATCGGCACGACCCTGAGCGGGCGGCTGCTGCTCTACGATGCTCTAAAAATGAGCTTCCGCGAGCTAAAGCTGCGCAAAAACCCCGCCACCCCGCCCATCACTCAACTTATCGACTACGAGCAGTTCTGCGGGATCCCGCAAGCGCAAGCTAGCCAAGCGGAGATCCCGGAGATCAGTGTGGCCGAGCTGAAGGCGCGGATGGATGCCGGCAAAGATTTTGTGTTGATCGACGTGCGCAACCCCAACGAGTGGGAGATCGGTCGGATCCCTGGCGCCCACCTGATCCCGTTGCCGCAAATCGAAAATGGTGATGGGGTGGAGCAGGTGCGCAAGCTGCTCAACGGCTCGGAGCTGATCGTCCACTGCAAGAGTGGAGTGCGCTCGGCCAAGGCCTTGAAGATCCTACAAACTGCCGGGATCGAGGGGAAAAATCTACGCGGTGGCATCCTCGCCTGGGCTGAGGCTTACGATCCCTCGATTCCCAAGTACTGAGACAACTTCCGGATCCCTGGTCCAGGATACGATGGCTCCGCTGCCCAGAGCCGGCTGTGCCCAATATAATTTCTCCCTTTTGCGTCCCTTTTTCCATGAGTGCCACTTTGCCGGCAGAGACAGAAACCATCTTTCACTCCATCCCCGAAGCCCTGGAAGACCTCAAGTGTGGCCGCATGGTCATCGTGGTCGATGACGAAAATCGGGAAAACGAAGGGGATCTGATCTGTGCTGCCCAGTTTGCCACGCCAGAGGTGATCAACTTCATGGCCACCCATGGGCGGGGCCTCATTTGTCTAGCCATGCAGGGATCCCGTCTGGACGAGCTGAAGATCCCGCTGATGGTGGGGCAAAACACCGACAGCAACCAGACTGCCTTTACCGTCAGCATCGATGCTGGGCCAGAGTTAGGGGTTTCGACGGGCATTTCCGCTGCCGATCGCGCTCGGACCATCCAGGCGGCTATCCACCCCCATACGCGACCGGAAGATTTGCGTCGCCCTGGGCATGTCTTTCCGCTGCGGGCGCGGGAGGGTGGGGTACTCAAACGGGCCGGCCACACGGAAGCGGCGGTGGATCTGGCGCTGCTGGCGGGGCTGTACCCGGCAGGGGTGATCTGCGAGATCCAAAACCCGGATGGCTCGATGGCCCGCCTGCCCCAGTTGATCGACTATGCCCGCCAGCACAATCTGAAGATCATCACCATCGCCCATCTGATCGAGTACCGCCTGCGCACCGAACGGCTGGTGCATCGGGGGGCTACTGCCACCTTGCCGACGGAGTTTGGCCGGTTTCAGGTCTACGGCTACCGCGACACCCTCAACCAGGTGGAGCACCTGGCGCTGGTGAAGGGGGATCCGACCCAATTTGCCGCCGAGCCCGTCCTGGTGCGCGTGCATGTGGAATGCCCCCTGGGGGATGCGCTGGGATCCCTGCGCTGCGACTGCCGCCGCCAATTGACCGCCGCCCTGAAGATGATCGACCACCAGGGCAAGGGGGTGCTGGTGTACCTGCGCCGGCAAGAGCAGGAGCTTAGCCTCATCCGGCAAATTCAGTCCTATGCCCTGCAGGATCTGGGGCTAGCTGAAACCGCGCCGCCGGCAGCGATGGATCTGCGGGATTACGGCATTGGCGCCCAGATCCTACGCGATGTGGGGGTGCGCCAAATGCGCTTGATCAGCAACACCTCTCGCCACATCAGCGGCTTGAAAGGATTTGGCCTGGAAGTGGCCGAGCGGGTGCCCTTGCTGGTGGAAGAGCCGGATCTCAATTTGCACGTGCAGCCATCCTGTTCTCTAGAAAACGCGACCCATTCCGGCTTAAGCCTGTAGAGCGTTGTAGGGCCGGGCGGTGTGGTGGAACAGGGGCCGCGGTGCAGCCGGTTCGTCCTCGACCCCATAAGCCTTGCATCCCCAGTGCCAGAACGACCAGGAAGGACGTTTGGGCAAAGATGGAGCCAGGCGCGCTGGCAAGACAGAGTCCCTGGCCGTGGGGCTCAAGAGGGGCTTTGGCAAGACGGGAATGTCGGATCCCACCTGCGACCACACCTCGTAGCTCTGGGATCGCACCACCACAATGCTGATCAGGGAGCCGCGATCCATGTCGTAGCGGCAACTGTCGATGGCGTCCTGCAGCCGAGAAAAGCTGCGGTTAAAGACGTAAAAATGGCCCTGGAAGCGGATGGCTTCCCAGAAACCTTCCCGTGTCACCGCCACATGGTCGCGATCGGCGGAGGTGTAGTCGAGGATCACCATACGTGTAAAGACTGACTAGCGATGGATCAGATTAGGGTGGCTTTTACCGTATTTCCACTTAAGCACACCATTGCACAGCCCGTCATCCGCGAAATGGCCTGCTTGCAACAAGACTGACTTAAGGCGTTTTCTCGCCCTTGCTGCTCATGGGATCCCGCCCAATTCCCGTCGCAGCTCGGCCATGGCTGCTTCTCCGATGTGGGGGGCGGTGCAGACCAGGTGGGGCGTGCGGATCAGGTCGGGGCGGGCTTGGCGCACTAGGGCGCGCAGGGTGGGGTAGCTGGCCTCGTCGCAGATGAGGGTGTGGGCGCGGCGGATTAGGGATCCCACCCGCTCGGCATCGGAAATCACCGCCGTCAGCACCAGCAGGTCTCCCCGCAGGCTGTGGACAATCACCTCGGCAACTTCCAGAAGGGCGGTGCTGATGCTCACCAGCCCTAGACAGGCGTGGGGAGGCAATTGGCGGATCAGGGCAATTTCGCGGGCGTAGTCAGATACCTCCACCGGGAGAACACGGGCCCCCCGCGGCTGGGCAATGGCCTCGACGGCGCTGAGAAAATAGTGGAGCGTCACCACAGTGCCGGAATGGATTTGATCCAGCACGGCGGCCAGATCCTCTAGGGGCACCAACTGCACCCGGATGCCCAAAGTCTGTTGGATTTGTTGGGCCATCAGTTGTCCTGTGCCCAGATCCCGATTGGGCACGCACACCAGCACTTGGGCACTGCAGCGCAACCGCCAGTCGATCTCTGCCAGCAGCAGATCCCGCACCTGCTCCAGAGAAAAGCCCTGTTGCTGAAGCTGATCGATGCCCTGGCGCACCTGCTGCAGGGCTTGTTGGGATCGATCCAGGTTTTCGCCCAGACTACAAGAAGAGCGGTTAACCGCCTGGCGGGCGGAGCCGCTGACGTAAATGCCAGATCCAGCGCGCGTTTCCACCAGACCCATGGCCTCCAGTTGGTGGTAAACCTTGTGGATGGTGTTGCGGTGCAGGCCCGTTTGCATGGCCAATTGACGGGTGCTGGGCAGGCGATAGCCGGGAGGAAATTGCCCGCAGGCAATGCCAAAACAGAGCAAGTTGAAGAGCTGGACAGAGCCAGGGATCCTGCTCTCCGGCTGAATAGAAATGCGCATCATGACGCACTTTTCTCC
>NZ_JANSJN010000035.1:4065-11573 GCF_047462555.1 Synechococcus sp. B60.1 | reverse complement strand
CATCCCCTTCCCAACCACAAGCCGGGTTCACACAACGAAAACGCTTCCCTTCCCGCTGACCAAGCCACAAGCACCGGTGACAGGTCTGCGAAGTGTAGGCAGGCGGAACCACCACAACCTTGACTCCTGCTCTTACTGCCTTGTAGCGCACAAACTGCCTCAACGGGTAGAACGCCCAACTATTCGACCGCCGCTGCTCTGGCTTGCTGCGCGGCTGCTGGTTGACACGCTCCCGCTCGCGTCAGCGGGCCAGAGACCTCATCCCAGCCAAGTCTTCCAGGGCAATGGTGCTACAGGCAGCTTTGGCTCTAGAAACAATGGCTTTAAAGATGCAGTAATTCATTCACCCAAGCTTGAAAGCGTCTCTTCCTACCAGACAGCCGTTGCAGCAGTTGACGGCACCTGGGCCGAGAACTATGTGTGCCCTGACTGGCTTTACGCTGGAGAACCGCCCTCAACTGGGAGTAGGGGTCTTTTTCCTGGTTCAACTGCTCTCCATTCCAGTTGTCACCCTCTGCTCGCGTCAGCGGGACGGAGTCCTTATGTGTGGGCAATATCTGTCCTGCCCAAGTCTACACCGATGACCTTGCCGGTGTTTTGGGGTTCCGGCACCTCAGATTCCACGCCAATCTGGATGGAGTAGGAACCATCTTGGCGTTTGACCAACGTGGCTACTTTGAGATGAGAACCTGTCAACATGCCACGCTGATAGTTACCACTCGCGCCAGCGAGCCGGAGCCTTGGTTGCATCCAGCTTTGTGGCTTGCGACGCAGACACCTTGAGCTTGCAAGAGATAGTCAGAACTTGGGTCATGCTGAGTATGTTAGGCACTATCCTTCCTCGCCGTATAGACGGTGGGGTATCCCGCGCATTCAGATGACGCAAATGCAAGGCAACAGCGAGTGCGAAAGTCTAACCCGAGGAAGGCCGGGCACCCCTCCCAGTTTCTCCCAGCCGAAGCCAACTCCGCCCCGCAGCCAGGACTAAGTGGCTGTTGGGATCCCGGCCTCTATCCGGCTCAGGGCTAAGCTCATTTTGTCCAGCCACTGCAAAAGGTTCTCCAGTTGCTGCGCCGCAGGCACCATCCCCAGGCCCCGCACCGTCACCTTGCCCGGCTGGTAAACAAAGCGAGGCTGTAGGTGAGTGGGCAGCGCTTCCTTAAGGCGGTTCCAGGCGGGCTCCTCCATGGGAGTTTCCAAAAGGACATGCTCCTTGGCCGGCCTGATACGGGAAAAGCCCAGCCTGCGGGCCAAAATCTTCAGCTCCATCACCCGCAGCAGCTCCTGGGTAGGCTTGGGCAGGGGGCCAAAGCGATCCTGCCATTCCTGGGCAATTTGCAACAGCTCGACCCGAGAGCCGGCAGCAGCCAATTGGCGATAGGCCTGCATCTTTTGATCTTCGTCGGGGATATAGCTTTGCGGGATCATGGCGGTGACATTGAGGTCGATTTGCGTATCTTCCACCTGCGGGATCTCTTGGCCACGAATTTCGCGAATGGCCTCTTGCAGCATCTCCAAATAAAGATCGAAGCCCACAGCATTGACCTGCCCCGATTGCTGCGTGCCCAACAGGTTGCCAATGCCGCGAATCTCCATATCCCGCATCGCCAATTGATACCCAGATCCCAGTTGGGTAAATTCCTGAATGGCCTGCAGGCGTTTGCGGGCCTCTTCGGTGAGGATGCCATCTTCTCGGTAGAACAGCCAAGCATGGGCTTGGATCCCAGCCCGGCCCACCCGCCCTCGCAATTGGTAAAGCTGAGCCAGCCCAAACTCCTGGGCATTTTCGATCAAAATGGTGTTGACACGGGGAATATCCAAACCCGACTCAATAATGGTGGTGCAGACCAGGATATCGATTTCCCCGTTGTTAAAAGCCAGCATCGTCGCTTCCAGCTCTCCTTCCGGCATTTGCCCATGGGCAATGGCAATGCGGGCGCCGGGCACCCATTCCCGCAATTTGGTACTGGTCTCTTCGATCCCTTCAATGCGGTTGACAACATAAAAGACTTGCCCGCCGCGATCCAACTCTTGGCGGATAGCCGTGCGAATGACCTCAGGATTGTAGGGGGAGAGGTGAGTTTTAATCGGGCGCCGCGAGGGCGGGGGAGTTTGGATCAAGCTCATTTCCCTCAACCCCGACAAGGCCATATACAGCGTGCGGGGAATAGGAGTAGCCGTAAGGGTGAGCACATCCACCTGGGTTTTGAGGAGTTTAATTTTCTCTTTTTGGTTGACACCAAAGCGCTGTTCTTCGTCAATGACCAAAAGGCCCAAATCGCGAAACTGTACATCCTTGCCTAAAAGCTGGTGGGTGCCCACAATGACATCCAGTTCACCACTTTTGAGGCGGGCCAGGATCTCTTTTTTCTCGTCGGGAGTGCGGAAGCGGTTGAGTAAGCCCACTTGAATGGGATAGGGGGCAAAGCGCTCTTTGAGAGTGTGGTAGTGCTGCTGGGTGAGAATGGTGGTTGGCGCCAAAAGAGCTACTTGTTTGCCGGCGGTTACGGCTTTAAAAATGGCACGGATAGCCACTTCTGTTTTGCCAAAACCCACATCCCCGCACAGCAGCCGATCCATGGGGCGGGGAGACTCCATATCCCGCTTGATCTCCTGGACGGCGCGAATTTGATCCGGTGTCAGAGGATAGGGAAAAGAGTCTTCCAGCTCCTGTTGCCAAGGAGAATCGGGCGGGAAGGCATAGCCCTCCTGTTGGGCACGCTTGGCATAGAGTTCCAACAGGTCAAGGGCCACTTTTTGCAGGCTCTTTTTAACTTTTTGCTTGGTCTTTTCCCAGGTGCTGCCGGACATTTTGTGCAGCGCGGGGGGGCCATCACCGCTAGCCCGGTAGCGGGAGAGGGAGTTGACCTGGTCGGCAGCCACCCGCAGCAGGCCATCGCTGTATTGAATGACCAGATATTCTCGGGTTTCGCCGCCGATGGTGAGGCTTTCCAGCCGCAGGAACTGGCCAATGCCATGGGCCCTGTGAACAACAAAATCCCCCGGCTTGAGCAGGTTGGGATCCACCTGGCGGGAGCTGGCCTGGCGGCGCTTGCGCACATAGGTGGGGGTGGCCAGGCTGTGCTGGCCGAAAAACTCGCGGTCGGTCAGCACCACCCACCCCAGCGTGGGCAGGAGAAACCCCTCCAGATCCGCTAGGCCGGAGTACTTCAGGGCCACCGGCGTGTAGGACTGGAGCTGGCGCTCGATAGTCGGAAAATCTTTGGGGTTGGGCACGTACTGGGCCGGGCAGTCGTGTTCCTGCAGCAGAGCCACGGTGCGGGAGGGCTGGGCGGAGAGGATCCACACCTGCAAGTGTTGCTTGCGGTACTCGCGCAGGGTTTTGGCCAGGGATCCAAACTGGTGGGGAGTGGCAGGGACAGGCCGGCTTTTGAGGTCGAGGACAGCTTCCCCCTCGCCAGCAGGGGCAAAGGCACGGGCCAACAGGCGGGGGAAGGGATCCCACTCAGCGGCCTCAAGATCGAAGGGGCGGTGGAAGGGCACTAGAGCCGGCTCAGCAGCCTGGGCCAATTGCCACTGCTCCTGGGCGTGGGCTAGCCACTGCCGGCTGTGGGCCTGGCACTGCTCCGGCTCGTCGATCAGGATCAAGGTATTGGGATCCAAGTAGCTCAGCAGGTTGGCCGGTGGATTGTAGAGCAGGCCGAGAAAACGGCGCAGGCCTTCTGGGGGAGGCGATCCCTGCTGCTGCAGGGCGGGGGAGAGCTGCTCCATCTTTTCCTGCAGCCCTGGCCAGAGCATGGGCCCATAGCCGGTGGGGGTCAGCCAGACAGAAGGGATCCCATCTTGGGAGCGCTGGCTTACCGGGTCGAACTCCCGCAGCCGTTCCAGCTCATTGCCAAACCACTCCAGGCGCACCGGCCACTCGCAGGCCACCGGGAAAATGTCGAGAATATCGCCCCTTTGGCTCCACTGCCCCTCGCTTTCCACCAGGCTTACCCGCTGGTAGCCCAGCCGGGTCAACTGCTGCCCCAACTGCTGCGGCGACAGCTCGAGGCCAGGTTCCAGCTTGAGGCAAAAGCCCTGAAACACCTCTGGGGGGGGAAGATGGGGTTGCAGGGCCCGCTCCGTGGCCACAACGGCCATGCCCTTTCTGCCCTGGAGACAATCGGCCAGCACCTGCAATTGTCCCCACACCAGTTCCGGCTCCAGGTCAAACGGCTCATAGGGGGAAGCCTCAGAAGTGGGATAAAGGTACACGCTCTCCCAGCCCATGCCCTCCAGTTGCGCCGTCCAGCGGCCTGCTTCTTCCAAAGTGGCAGTCACCACCAGCAGGGATCTCCCCTCCTGCTGGGCCAAAGCCGAGGCCATCAACCCCTTGGCGATCCGACCTGCCCCCTGAATGGCTGCCTGTCGCCGCGATCTCAAGCGGGCGGCCAACTCTTGTACCAAGCCGGATTGGGCAAGAAAGTGCACCAGCGGGACAAACGACATCTTCCACCCCCCACTGCCAACTGGGATCTCCAACAAGCCGGGATCCCAATTCTGGCAGGCCCTGAGGAAAATTTGCATGGCGTTATCCCCGCCCCTCAACGGGCTATTTCGGGATTGCGGATCCCCAGGCTGCCAAGTTCGCAACCCTCTTTATTCTGTAGTCCGCTTTACACGGAGAAAACCTCTTCTCCCGGGATCCTAAAGTTAACCTTTAGAGTCGAGCAGCCCATCGCTGATCCTGGTCAAGATGCAATCCTAGGAGGAGCAAAAAAGATAGCCTTCCCCACCTTATCCAAATGGCTACGGATGTCTGCAGCGAACATACCTGGAGGTGGGCCTGCACAAACTGCAGCAGAGAGGGTTGGGAAAAGTTGAGTTTATCCATCCAAACTGGGTGCCAATCATGTTTCTAGACACCGTCGCGCTTTCTCGACTACAGTTTGCCCTCACGGCCATTTTCCATATGCTATGGCCGGTTTTAACAACGGGACTGGCTATTTATCTTGTTGTTATAGAGGGCCTTTGGCTGAAAACTCGCAATCTAGATTACTATCGCCACGCTCGTTTCTGGTCAAAGATCTATGTGTTGAACTTTGGTATCGGCGTGGCCTCAGGGTTGCCGATGGCCTTTCAATTTGGCATGAACTGGGCCCCTTTTTCTGAGGCGGTGGGCGACTTCTTTGGAACCGTTCTTGGGTTTGAGGGCACGATGGCCTTTATGCTGGAGGCCAGCTTTTTGGGGATCATGCTCTTTGGCTGGGAGCGGGTGCCGCCGGTGATTCACTGGATCTCGACAATCCTGGTGGCCTTCGGCGCCAACCTCTCTACCTTTTGGATCCTGACGGCCAACTCTTGGCTACAGACGCCGGCAGGGGGAGTATTTGTCAATGGAAAGTTTGTGGTGCGCGACTACCTGCAAGCCATTGTCAATCCCTTCATGGTCAATAGCTTTCTGCACATGTTTTTTGCCACTTTGGAGACCTCTTTGTTTGTAATTGGTGGCATCAGCGCCTGGTACATTCTCAAGCGGCGGCACAGCGAGTTTTTTTCCCGTTCCCTCAAAGTGGTCTTGGCAATGGCTCTGGTGGTAGCCCCCTTGCAGGTGTTTATCGGCCACTTGAGCGCAGAGCAAGTGTATCGCTATCAGCCGGCCAAGCTGGCGGCCATGGAGGCCCAGTGGGAGACGATCCCCGCCGGCGAACGAGCCGATTGGAGCCTGTTAGCCCTGCCCAACGACCGAGAAGAGCGCAACGAGTGGGAGGTGAAGATCCCCGGTGTGCTGGGCTATCTGCTGGAGTTTAAGCCCAGGCTGGATCGACCGGTGCAGGGCCTGAAAGCTTGGGATCCCCAAAATCGTCCCCACATGATTGGCCTCATCTACTACTCCTTTAGGACAATGGTGGCCATTGGCCTGTTTCTGGCCGGGCTTATGGGGGTGACCTTGATTCAGTGGTTGAGGGGCAAGCTGTCGGCGGAGGCCCTCTCCCAGCAGAAGTGGCTGATGTGGGCCTGGGTCTTTGCTGGCCCCCTGGGATACATTGCCGTCGAGGCTGGCTGGATTGTCCGCTGCGTTGGCCGGCAGCCCTGGATTGTGTATGGACAACTGCGCACCGCGGAATCCGTTTCGCCGCTGCCGCCGGGAGAGGTGCTGTTTTCTTTGGTCGGCCTGACTGCTTTGTATACGGTGTTTTTCGTGGCTGCCCTTTACTTTGGCAGCCGCATCATCCGCAGAGGGCCTGACCTGGAGCTGCCTGCCCCCGTTCCGGCAACCCAGCCGGTGATCGTGATCGAGCCTGCCCGCCACGAGCCGGATCGCCGTCCTGCAGAAGCTCGCTAGCACCGGTGCAGCCCTAACAGAACCCAGACAACACCGCAGGCTCCTCATCCAACAGCAGCCAAGCCACTTGTCGATTTCCAACTCCCCTCTCCCAGAGGGAGAGGGGTTGGGGGTGAGGGGGATCATGTCTCGAACTGGTCGGAAATAAACTACAGAGAACGACGATGGAATCTTTCGAGCCTTTACAGCAGTTTTTACCGCAAGTCTGGTTTTTTATCCTCGGTCTCTTCCTCTTCCTTTATGTTCTGCTAGATGGATTTGACTTAGGGGTTGGCATCCTCTCCCTGACGGCTTCTAGCGAGACCCGCCGCAGCATTCTCATGACCAGCCTGGGCAATGTCTGGGATGCCAACGAGACCTGGCTGGTGTTGATGGGGGGATCCTTATTTGGAGCCTTTCCCCTTGCCTACGCCACCATTCTCAACGCTCTCTACATTCCGCTAGTGATCATGGTGGTGGGCCTGATCTTGCGGGCTGTCTCTTTCGAGTTTCGGGAGAACGCCGACAACAAGCTGGTGTGGAACCTCGCCTTCGGGGTGGGCAGCTTTTTGGCGGCCTTGGGCCAGGGGTTTGCCTTGGGCAGTGTCTTCGAAGGGATCCGCGTCGACGAAGCCGGCCACTTTGCCGGCAGCCCTTGGGATTGGCTGACCTGGCGCACAGTGTTGGTGGCTCTTACCTTGATCCAGGGCTACGTGTTAATCGGCTCGGCCTATCTGATCGTTAAGACCACCGGCGAGCTGCAGAAAACCTACTACAAGACAGCAACCATTGCCACCTGGACAACGTTGCTGGGGGCAGTGTTTATCACCATCAGCACCCCCATCATGTCGGAGCAGGCGCGCGCTCAGCTTTTCTCGCCTCCTCTTTTCTATATCTTTGCTGCCATCCCCGTTTTGGGACTTTTGTTGGTGGCTCTGTTGCTGCGCAGCCTGCGGCGGCGAGAAGAAAATAGCGTTTTGGTTTACACTTTTTTAATCTTTGCCCTTTCTTTTATCGGCCTGGGGTTTATGGTTTTCCCCAACATTATTCCTCCCAGCGTCACCATCTACGAGGCGGCAGCTTCTCCCAGTTCACTGGTGTTTATGCTCACCTTTATTGGCTTTTTGATCCCGGTTATTTTGTCCTACAACATCTACAACTATGTGGTGTTCCGGGGCAAGATCGTGGTGCAGGAAGCAACGCCAGAAGAGGCCAAAGTTTCGGAGGCAGCTTAAACCCA
>NZ_JANSJN010000035.1:1370-3965 GCF_047462555.1 Synechococcus sp. B60.1 | reverse complement strand
TGTAAGGCCATGGCGCCGACGAAAACCAAGATGGCCACCCGCGCCGCCTGCGCCAGCACGCCTGCAGAGGGGTTGCCCAAGCTCTTGATCATGGAATGGGCCAAATTGGCCAGGTAAAGGCCGATCCCGAACACCAAGGCGCCGATGAGCACCCGCCCGGAAATCAGCAACAGCCCCTCTACGATGTCGGTTAAAGCGGCAAACTGCAACAGCTCCACCGCCGGCACCGCCCCGAACAAGACCACGCCCACCCAGACCACCAGTCCAGCAATCTCAGAGGGGGTGCGCCGCTTCACCAACTCCCCTTCAGCAGCAGGCGCTTCAGGAGCAGGGGCCAAGGGCAAGCCCAGGCCAGCAGCCAAGCGGTCGAAGCCCACCGCCTGCAGCAACTGGGTCACCAAGCCCGCCAAAAACTGCCCCAGCCAGTAAAAGACGGCCAGAATCAGAGCCGATCCTGCCATTCGGGGAATGGCCCGCAACACCTGCTCCAGCATCGCCACCGCCGGATCCGAGATGGCCCGGATTTCCAGAGCATTGAGAGCCGCAATCACCGCCGGGATCAACACCAAGATGTAGGCCACCGTCCCGACAATCTGGGCCAACTGGGGAATGCCAAAGCGGGCCCCCAAGCGGTTGGCTCCTGCTGCCGCCAGCAAATTCGAGATGAGGCCGCGCACAATGCGGGCCAAAAACCAACCCACCCCACCGATGATGAGCGCTCCCAAAATGCGCGGCACCATCGACAGGATTTGATCCAGCAGGTTTTGCACCGGCCGCAGCGGCCCCCGCAGGTTCAGCGTATCCAGGATGAGCGGCAAAAAGAACAAGAGAATCAACCAGTAGAGGGCGTCACCCAGAGCTTCATTCAAGAGAAAAGGAGCGACCTCAGCCCCCCCCTCTGACTTTGCAGCCGTTCCTTCTGTACCCACCTCACCGGCAGCGCTCTCCTGTTGGAGAGGCTGAGCCAGCCGCTCGTCCAAGTTAAAGCGCCGCAGCCCCCGAATGACCGCTAGGCGGGCAACCGTGGCCACCGCCCAGCCCACCACCAGCAGCACCAGGGCTCCACCCAGCCGCGGCAGATAGACAAAGATTTCGCCTAAAAACCGATTGAGCGGATCGGAGACGGCCTGAAGCTGTAGGGCATTCAGCACCGCCACCAACACAAAAGCCAGGATGATCCAGTAAACAGCAGCGGCCACCCAACGCTCCGTTTGCGGCAGCTTCTCCCCAGGCTTTTGGCCCATAATCCAAGCAGCCAGGCGGTTATCGAGCTGCGTCCGCTTGAGCAGCCCCCGAACGCCGAAGGCCACCGCCGTGGCCACGAACCAACCCAGAATTAGGATGAAAACCGCCGCCAGCAGATTGGGCATAAAATCGACAAGCCTGGACCAAAGATTGACAAAAAAAGAGACAGTCTCATCTCTAAAAGTGTTTACAGGGGTGTCCATAATTACCCTCACAGCCTGAAATGCTCAGGATGGACAAATGATAAAAGTAGGTTAGCCTGAAGTGCTTCCTTGGGCAAGCTGGGTTTGTCTGGGAGAAAGCCTCAAATGTCAAAAGAAACGGCGGGTCTTGAAACAAAGCTTTACATCTATCCATGGGTGGCAAGGGTTGAGCCAAGCTGCAGGGGTGCTGCCCAAGAAAATTTAAGGTTTAGGTGTATAGGGGAAAACTTTTGCAGTTCTTTAGTGTTGGTTTTTCCTAAGCTTAAATCGGTTTCTTCCAATACACCAGCCCATCTTCTCCGTTGTTGTAATAGCCCTTGCGGCGTCCCAGCAATTGAAACCCTGCCGATTCATAGAGGTGGATGGCGGCGTGGTTGGAAGCCCTCACTTCCAACGTGGCCCAGCGACAGCCTGCTGCCCTAGCTTGGTCTAGGAGCGCTTCTAGGATCCTGCGGCCCAAGCCTTGTCGCCGGTGACCGGGATCCACCGCCAGCGAGATGATGTGGGCTTCTTCTTCGATGCGCCAGAGGATGCCAAAGCCCACCAGCGCTGGTGCTGTTTGCGTCGCGAGGTCTGGAGAGGGAAGGGAGAACTCTGTTCGGCCCAAGCCATAGGAAGCGCCAACGGCAACCGGTTCCGCCACAACCCCAATCACCGTGCTGGTGGGCCGTTCCAGCTCCGCGCGATACCCCTGTTCCCCCCAGTGTCCGCCGTAGCAGCGTCGATCCAGCTCCAGCAATTGGGGCAGGGCGGTGATGTCGAGCATCTGCAGCCGATAACTTGTGCTACCCATGGTGGTCTAGTCCCGCAATTCGCAGAACTCCGATAGCAACAACTGCCCAAAGGGATCGTCATCCGGGGCGGCGTAGGGCAGGGCTCGGCGGCTAAGGCTCAAGATCTGGCCCCCCGATTGGGGATGGGGCTTGAGCTCGTAGTCGATCCCTTCTTGGAAGCCGGCCTCCTGCAGGTAATCTTGGGCGGCTTTGAGGATCCCTGCTCGCAGTTGGGCTTTGACGGCGGGGGCCATGAGGTGGCGAACAAACCAGCGGGCACTGTCGGGATCCACCTCAGCAAGGTATTGGAGAGCGGGGGTCAACACCGCGGAGCGCTCTTGGGGAGAGAGGCTGTTGACCTGCTGCGCCACCGC
>NZ_JANSJN010000035.1:0-1270 GCF_047462555.1 Synechococcus sp. B60.1 | reverse complement strand
CGCTGCCGCTTTTGGGCATAGTCACTGCTGGAGTGCTCATAACCCAAGAGGTTCACCATCACTGCTCCCCCACACTTGAGAGAGGGATCCCCCAAGGGGAGGCCGAGGATAGCGCGCAGATGTTGCTCAAACTGGGAGGTGTGGCAGGCTTCCAGGGTGTAGTGGCCGGAGTTGTGAACCCGCGGTGAGATCTCGTTGATCCAGATCCCGGCCTTGGGGTGGGGCGGCGGCACCCAGAAGAGCTCGATGGCGAACACGCCCACCGCGTCCAACTTGTCCATCACCTTGACCGCCAGGTCGCGAATCTCGGCCTCGACAGTCGGGGGAATGCGGGCGGGCGCCAGCACATAGCGGCAGACCTGCTCGATCTGCACAGTTTCCACCACGGGGTAGAGTTGGATCTCCCCCGCCAGCCCGCGGGCCACGATCACCGCCAGCTCCCGCTCAAACGGGATCCACTCTTCCAGCAGCAGCGGGATCCCGGCATACTCGGCCAGAGCCTGTTGCAAGGTTGCTCGGTCGGGCAGGATGCGGGTGCCCTGGCCATCGTAGCCCTGCCGCCGCCGCTTGAGCACCACCGGAAAGCCCAACCCAGATAGGTCTGCCGTCTCCGCAGGGCAAAAGGCCGGCACCGGCACCCCCAACTCCGCCAAGAACTGTCGTTGGTGCAACTTGTCCAGCAGCGGCTCTAGGGTGCTCAGGCGAGGGCGAAAGCGGGATCCCTGCGGATCCAACTTGCGCAGCTCCGGCAGCGGGATGAACTCGTTCTCAAAAGTTACCACCGGGCAGCGTTGCAGCAACTGGGCTGTGGCCTGAGTGTCCGTCACAGCACCCCAGACCACACCGTCGGCTACTGCCACCGCCGGATCGGTGGGGGCAGCGGCCTGCACGATCAGCGGGATCCCCAAGGGGCGGGCCGCCAAAGCCAACATCTGCGCCAACTGCCCGCCGCCGATCACCCCCACCGGTTGGAAGCTCTGGGTTTTTGGGGATACCTGGGGTTCCACCACTGTCTCGCTATACTGACAGGTGTGCTGCTATCTGTTGCATCTTGGATCCAGAGATCATTATGGGATCCCTTGCCCTCGAGCGCTAGGAGCAAAACAGTGCAATCCCCTCAACCCTCTGAGCTCAGAGCTTTGATTGACCGGGCCTTGGCAGATAAGATCTTGACCCGTGCTGAACAACAGCAGATCCTCAATGCCGTCATGGCCGATCAAGAGATTTCCCCAGAAGAGCACGAGCTGCTGGAATTGGTTGTGGAGCGCCT
>NZ_JANSJN010000034.1:20530-23424 GCF_047462555.1 Synechococcus sp. B60.1 | reverse complement strand
TTGACCCAGATTCTCACCTACCATGTGGTGCCCGGCAAAGTTCTCTCCAACGATCTGAAAGCTGGGGAAGTGGTCACGGTCGAGGGATCCCCTGTGGAGATTTCTTTGGCTGATGGAGTCAAGGTCAACGATGCCAACGTGGTGACCGCGGATATCGAGGCCGTCAACGGCGTCATCCACGTTATCGACAAGGTGATCCTGCCCCCGCAGAGCTAACCGTCGGTAGAGAAGTTCAAGATCCTGCGGGGTCTAGTTCTCTGGCAGCCCCTGCCCCTGGTGGTGGGGGCTTTGTGTTGCAACTTAGGCCGACGACCCTCAAGGGATCCCTGGCCTTGAGATCTATAGGTCAATGCCGACACTGGAAGCGTAGATTGCTTCCACCGACACGCCCGAGACCCGCTGCGGACGCACGATCATGTACTCATTGTCCATTTGCTTGGGCAAGGTGATGAACTCGTCCCCACCCACCATCAGTTGGTTGATCAGCTCTGTGTATTCTCTGGCTTCCTTGACCCGTACCTGCATGGTTTGTCCACCTTCGAGCATGATGTGGACAAGGTATCCATCGGGTTTTCTGGCCATGGGTGCTCCTACTGGGTGCAGCAAAGATCAATAAGGGGCGTTCTCATGAACATTATTCCCCCATCGGAGAGACCTAGCCAATCCTCGCCCCTGCCAGAAAATCTGGAGTTGCGGCGCGACCAACCCACTTGAGGCAGTTTCCTGAGGGCGGGCACCTCCCTGGCGCACCTCCTTTAGCTCTCCTCCCAGAAAGAGAGGAAAGGCGAAGGAAGGCCAAAGCAAGTGGTTCCCCTGCGCTTAGGGATGGCTATAGATTACTAGAATGTGCCTATTTTGGGCTTCCTACCCAACTTGCTCGACACTGGCTGGGATAGCTGGAGTGACTGGCGCAAACTCCCTTCAACGGCTGGACTGGCGCAACCTCAACACCCTTTGGGGATCCGTTTTGACCGAGACCTTGAGCCGGCTGGGCTGTCGGGTGGCCGTGGTGTGTCCGGGATCCCGCTCTGCCCCCCTCACCTATGCTCTGGCGCAGCACCCCGAGATCGAGGCCATTCCAGTGGTGGATGAGCGGTCGGCGGCCTTTTTTGCCCTTGGCTTGGCCCAGCAGCTCCGGCAACCCATTCCCCTGGTCTGTACCTCCGGCAGCGCCGGCGCCCATTTTTTCCCTGCTCTGATCGAGGCGGCAGAAAGTGGTTGGCCGCTTTTGGTTTTGACGGCGGATCGGCCCCCAGAGCTGCGCCACTGCCGCGCCGGGCAGACTATCGACCAGGTGAAGCTCTACGGCCACTACCCCAACTGGCAAGCGGAATTGGCCCTGCCCAGCGCGGAGCCAGAAGCCCTGGCCTATCTCCGCCAAACCCTGGTTCACGCCTGGGAGCGCACGCTTTATCCTTTTCCCGGACCTGTGCATTTGAACGTGCCCTTGCGGGATCCCTTAGCTCCCGTTGCCGATGGCAGCACTGCGCCCCTGATCCACTTACAGGAAGATCCGGAGTTTGAGAAGACTTTTTTCCGCGGGGTTGTCCCTCCACCTAGCCTGGCCACCCCGGCTGCCGGTTCTGCGTTCGCGTCAACAGCTTCCTTTTGGCAGGAGTGGTGCCGCTGCGAGCGGGGGGTGATCTTGGCAGGGCCGGCCCAACCGGCAGATCCCCAGGGTTATGCAGAGGCGGTGGCCCGTTTGGCCCTGGCCCTGGGCTGGCCAGTGTTGGCGGAGGGACTTTCCCCTCTGCGCAACTACGCTTCCCTTAACCCCTATCTCATCACCACCTATGACCTCCTCCTGCAGCAGGATGTCCCCCAGCTCTGGCCGGAACAAGTCATCCAGTTGGGATCCCTGCCCACCAGCAAAGCGCTGCGGCAAACCCTGGCCAAAGCTTGCCCCCGCACCTGGCTGCTCGATCCCCGGCCCGAAAACGGGGATCCTCTGCACAACCCCACCACCCATTTGCCCTTTGCTGTGGAAGAGCTGGCCGCCGGGATCCCGGCAGGCAAGGCCAAAGCAACCGCTTTTCTGCAAACCTGGCTGAGGGTGGAAGCAAAAGCTCGGGTTGAGCTGGATCGGCTGCTGGCGGCTGTGCCGGAGTGGTTTGAGGGCAAGATTGCCTGGTGGCTGGCCCATCACCTGCCACCGGAGACGCCGCTATTTATTGCCAACAGCACGCCGGTGCGGGATGTGGAGTGGTTTTGGCCGCCCAACGACCGCCGCATCCGGCCCTACTTCAACCGCGGCACCAACGGCATTGACGGCATTCTCTCGACCGCCTTCGGGGTGGCCCACTGCCAGCGCCCGACGGTGTTGCTGACTGGGGATCTGGCCTTTTTGCACGACTGCGGCGGCCTGCGGCTTAGCCCTTACCTGCAGGGATCCCTGACCATTCTTCTCATCAACAACCAGGGAGGAGGGATTTTCGAGCTACTGCCCATTGCGGAGGTGGGCCGCCAGGGGCTCAATCCTCCCTTTGAGCCCTACTTTGCCACTCCCCAGGCGGTGGATTTTGCTCGCCTCTGCCAGGCTCACGGCATTCCCCACCAGCGGCTGGAGACGTGGGAGGAGCTGGCCCAAGCCCTGGATCCCTTGCCCGCCCAAGGGGTGCGAGTGTTGGAGATCCTCACCGATCGGAAAGCCGATGCTCAGCGGCGGCGGGAGTGGTTTCAGCAGTGGTCTGAGCTGCCATCCAGGCTTTAACCCGCTCCCAGATCTGCTCCGGCAGATCCTCAGCCTCGCAGTCTAGCCACTGGATCCCTGGCATGGCCCGAAACCAGGTCATCTGCCGCTTGGCAAACTGGCGGGTGCGCCGCACAATCAAAGGCTGCAGCTCCGCCTCTGGGATCCGCCCTTCTAGGTAAGCGCCGATCTCCGCATAGCCCAA
>NZ_JANSJN010000034.1:14800-20430 GCF_047462555.1 Synechococcus sp. B60.1 | reverse complement strand
GCCCGCAGGGTGCGCACTTCATCATGAGAGTGGATCTGCCGAGCGGCCACGGGATCCAACTGCTGCAGCCAGGCGTAGCGGATCTCGGGTGGCCAAGTTTCCAATTGAGCGCGCAACTGAGGCTGCGGCGAAACTGCCGGGATCCCCAGCCCTGCAGTAATGGATTGGATGTAGAGCCCCGTCCCTCCCACCAGAATGGGAGTCTGTCCTTGCCGATGGGCCTCGGCAATGCGGGCTTGGGCCGCTCGTTGGAACTCGGCCACGGTGTAGGTGTGGCGGGGATCCACAAAGTCAATCAACTCATGGGGCCAAAGGGCCCGCTCGGCGGGAGTGGGCTTGGCGGTGCCGATGTCGAACTCCCGGTACACCTGGCGAGAGTCGGCGTTTAACAGCGGGGATCCCAGCCGTTGGGCCAGCAGCAGCGCCTGGCGCGACTTGCCGGTGGCGGTGGGGCCAGCAATGACGACGAGCCCCGGCCCTGCGGTCGAGGAGGGAGGTTCTCGGCAGTCGCGCCCATTTGGAGACCGGTTTTGATCCATCCGCTGTCGGCAAGAAAGTTCACCCAGGGCAGCAGATTAGAATTTTCAAAGAACCCTAGCGCTGTGGATAAAATAGGACATCCATAGCCTCTATTGTCTTCCCGGCTCTTCGAATTTCCCCGTGATCTCATCTTACGTCTCTGCTTCCGTTGCCGTGTTGGGCGGGGCGCAGCCTCGATTTGAGCTGCCCCCTGTCAAACTCCTTCTCTTGTTGCTGCGGGCCTCGGCACGGCGAGGGCTGGCCGGCCTTGGCAGAGCCCTCGGAGCCGGTATCCTGGCGGCGCTGCTGGCGTGGGAACCGCGCCCTGCCTTGGCGGAAGTTTTGGTGCTCAAGCAAGGAGAAGTGCGCACTCTGCCCCTATTGCAAACGCGGGCCCGACTGCCCCTACAAATGGAAATGCTCTATTTGGGCATGGTGGAGGAGCGCTTCTTGAGCTACGCCCGCGCCAACAATTGGGAGACCATTGCTAGCGACCGCGAGGATCCCCGCTGGAGCCGCTGGCAACTGCGCCCAGGCGGTGAGGCCATCTACCTGCCGGATGCCCCTTCATCGCGGGATCCCTCAGAGCCCCCCCTCTACGCCCGCGGGTTTTATGTGCAAGCCTATTTTGTCGGCGGACGCTTGGCGGGGATGCACCTGATTCATAACCCGGAAGAGCCGGGCTTCAATTTGAGGCAACTGCAAAGGCTTGTTCGCGCTTGGTTCCCCGATAACCGCTTGATGTTGCACTACCAGGTGCTGCCGGAGGATCCCGACCGGCAGGTGCTGGGCGCCTACTGGGGCACCATCCCTTCTCCTTACCTTGCTGACATTCAGCGCAACAGCCGCCTGCCCTTTTGCCAAGTTTTTTTCAGCCCTACCTCGCCTCAGCCAATCGTTCCCACCTCTGCCCCTCCGCATTGCCTCAGCCAGACTGCCGTAGAGGATGGTGCAGCCCCTGCGGCTGCCCAGAAGAAGACCGCCGCTCTGCGCTAGAATTTCGAGCCCGTTCTTCCACCAGAAGGGATCCCTGCCGCTGAGCTGTGGCCATTCGCAATGGGCCAAGAATGAGGGGCGCTAGGTCTTCTTCCCTCTCTTTTGTGCCTTGGCCTAAGAGGGGCTCAAGAGCATGGGTTTCCCCAATCGATAAGCTCAAATCAAACCGTTACCAGCTCCGGGCGACGGCTGTTGCGGATAGCGCGAATAGCCTCCGCATAGTCTTTGGCCTTGAACACTGCCGAGCCGGCCACAATGGCGTTGGCCCCCGCCTCGATGACCTGCCAGGCGTTGCTGGCCTTGAGGCCGCCATCTACTTCAATCCAGGGATCCAGACCGCGCTCGTCGCACAGGGCCCGCAGTTGGCGAATCTTGGGCACCACCGCCGGAATGAAGCTCTGGCCGCCAAAGCCGGGGTTGACGCTCATGATCAAGACCAGATCCACCAAATCCAGCACGTACTGGATCAGCTCCAGGGGGCTAGCGGGGTTGAGCACCACACCTGCCTGTTTGCCCAGATCCTTGATTTGGCTGAGGGTGCGGTGCAGGTGAATGGTAGAGCTGGACTCGGCATGAACGGAGATGATGTCGGCCCCCGCCTTGGCAAAGTCGGCCACATACTTTTCCGGCTCCACAATCATCAGGTGGACGTCCAAAGGCTTGGCCGTAACCGGGCGCAGCGCTTCCACCACCAGCGGGCCGATGGTAATATTAGGCACAAAACGGCCATCCATGACGTCCACGTGGATCCAGTCGGCTCCCGCCTCGTCCACCGCCCGCACTTCTTCCCCCAAGCGGCTAAAATCCGCCGAAAGAATCGAAGGGGCGACAACAATCGGCTTTTGCCCAGAGGCTGCTGACGGCTGAGTCATGGTGAGTATCCGAACTGTGAACCGCAAGAAAGGGGAGCCTGCTCCTCTATGGTACGGGGTTTGATCCCCTTTGCAAACTGCCTCTTGGCTCGGAGACTAGGGTTACAGGGGACTGGCCTCGACCCAATGCCGGAAAACTTGGGCCAGATGACCCCAGGGATCCGGCGGCTGAGCGTTGCTCTGGGACTCTGGAGCAGCCTGCTCTGAGGGAGCCGGGTTTACCTCTTCTTCCAGCCGCAGGGCAAGCTGCTGCAATTGCATGTAGATGCTGTTGACGGCCAGCATGGCCAAGACGGTGCCGAAAAACTTGGTGCGGGATCCCATAGACCAACCCCTAGGCAAGAAGCAAGATAGAGGATATTCTCGTCGCCGCTGCCCTAGTTCCACCTTAGCGCACAGGCGGAACAGGTCTTTTGGAGAAAATCCTTACACTTTCTCTCGACAGCTTCAGGAACTTGCGCCCAAGCAACGTCATGAGCACCTATCAGCACCTGCACACCGCCCTTTGGGTTAGCGATCTGGCCAGGGCTGAGCATTTCTACGGAACCGTGCTCGGGATCCCCAAGGCAGAACGGTTTCCCTTTAACTTTCCCGGCGCTTGGTACCAGGTGGGGTCTTCGCAGATTCATTTGATTGTCACTGAGGAGCCGCTTGACCAAGGGCAGCAAGCCAGTCGTGGCAGCAAGGCGAAGTGGGGGCGCCATCCCCACGTGGCGCTGGGAGTGGAAGATCTGGAGGCGGTGAAGGCCCGCTTGCTGCAGGCAGGCTACGAGGTGCAGCCCAGCGCTTCCGGGCGGGCGGCTGTGTTTGTTCGGGATCCCGACGGGAATGTGATCGAGCTGAGCTCCATAAGCCCCCCCTCAGCCATGACCGCCATGACAGAGCCTTGTTTGCCTCAGCAGCGCAGCGTCCTCAACTCCCTTGACCCGGCCACCGCCCTGGTCAGCTCGGCGCAGATGCGGCGCCTCGAGGAGGAGATCTTCGCTGCCGGCATGCCCGTGGCCGCCCTCATGGAGAAGGTGGGGCTGGCCGTTTTTGCCCGGTTGCGGCAGGATTTTCCCCAGGCGCAGCGCATCGGCATCCTCTGCGGCACGGGGCACAATGGCGGCGACGGCTTGGTGGTTGGGCGAGAGCTGCGGCTAGCCCAAAAGGGGGTAAAGGTTTGGCTGGGGAAGCCGGATCTCAAACCCCTAACCGCCGACCACGCCCGCTACCTCAGGGCTCTAGGGGCGGAGTTTGTGGAGCGGGTGGAGGCGTTGGCCGACTGCGACTTGCTCATCGACGCCCTCTTTGGCATTGGCCTAAACCGGCCCCTGGGGGATCCCTGGGCGGGGGCGGTGGAGTGGGCCAACGGCAGCAGCATTCCCATCCTCAGCCTGGACTTGCCTTCTGGCCTCAACGACCAGACAGGCGAGATCTGGGGCTGCTGCATCCGCGCCAGCCACACCTATGCCCTCGGCCTCTGGAAGCGGGGCCTGTGGCAGGAGGCGGCTCTGCCCTGGGTGGGACGGCTGCATCGCCTTGATTTTGGCATCCCCCCTTGGGTCTGCCCGGCAGAGGCGGCTCCCCAGTTGTTGCTGAACCCTTGGCCCCATTTTCCCCCTGACCCACCTTTGGATACCCACAAATATCGCCAGGGATCCCTGCTAGTGGTCGCAGGGTCGGCGGCCTATGCCGGGGCGGCAGTGTTGGCCGGGCTGGGATCCCGCGCCAGTGGCGTGGGCATGGTAACCCTGGCGGTGCCGGCGGAATTGAAGGGGCTCATCCACAGCACTTTGCCGGAAGCCTTGGTTCACCCCTGGGAAGGGATCCCGGCTCTGCCGCCGCTGGGTGAAAAACCTTTCCAGGCAGTGGCGGTGGGGCCCGGCCTAGGAGAAGCCCGCCGGCGACTGCTGGAGAGCTTGCTGCAGGATTGGGCCGGGATCCCTTGGGTTATCGACGCCGATGGCCTCAATGCCCTGGCGGAGATGGGGGTGGAGCGCTTGCAAGAAAACGGGATCCAAGCCATCCTCACCCCCCACCTGGGGGAGTTTCGCCGGCTTTTTCCAGGGATCCCGCTTGCGGATCGCATGGAGGCAGCCCAAAAGGCGGCAGCCCAGAGTGGAGCGGTGGTGGTTTTAAAGGGAGCACGGACAGTCATCGCCTCTCCTACGGGAGAATGCTGGGTCAACCCGGAGAGCACACCGGCTTTGGCCCGCGGTGGCAGCGGCGATGTCCTAACTGGCTTAATCGGCGGCCTGATGGCGCGCAGAAGGGCCCAACTGGGTCAGTCGATGGGGATCGCGGAGCTGCTCAGTTGTGCCTGTGCCGGAGTGTGGTGGCATGCCCAAGCCGCTATCCAACTGGCGGGGGAGCGGGGTCTAACAGGGGTGGATCCGGCCCACCTAGGGGAGTACCTGCCCAAGGCGCTAAGTCGGCTTAAGGTTGCAAGAACCCCAGGGCCAGCCCCAGGAAAATGAACAAGCCAAACCCAATCCGGTAGGCGATAAACAGCCAGGTGCTGCTGCGCTGCAAAAATCGAATGAGCCAATCGATGGACCCGTAGGAGAAAACAAAGGCCGAGAGCGTCCCCAACCCCTGCGACAGCAGCGCCTCTGCCTTAAACTCGGAGATGAACTCCGCCACCCCCGCCAAAAAGAGGGCCGGGATCCCCAGCAAAAAGGAGTAGCGGGCGGCAGCCGAGCGCTGCAAATCCAGCAACAGAGCCGCCGTCAGCGTCACACCGGAGCGGGATACCCCTGGAATCAACGCCAAAGCCTGGGCCAGCCCCACCCAGAGCCCATCCCCAATGCCCAGGCTGTGCAGATCTCGCCGGCGTTTCCCCACCCGTTCCGCCCAGCCCAAAGCCAGCGCCAAGCCAATGGCGGCAGCAGCAATTACCCCCAACTGGCGGGGTGGGGATCCCCAGATGGCCTTGACGGCCCATCCGGCAACCACAATCGGCAACGTCCCCACCAGGATCCCTATGAGCAGCCGCCAAGACTCCTGCTGGAAATCTCGCTCCTGCCAAGCCTTCCAGGAGCCAAGGAGCACCTGGCGCAGATCAGAGGCAAAGTAGATCAACACCGCCCCCAAGCTGCCCAACTGGATTACCGCCGCAAAGGAAGCGCCTGCATCTGGCCAGCCCAGCAAAGCCGGAACCACCCGCAGGTGCGCCGTGCTGCTGATGGGCAGAAATTCAGTGATCCCCTGCACCATGCCCAAGAGCAGGGCCTGCCACCAGTTGGGATACCAGGTGTCGGC
>NZ_JANSJN010000034.1:11766-14700 GCF_047462555.1 Synechococcus sp. B60.1 | reverse complement strand
CCAGAGGCAGCGGCCATCAGAAGGTGAGCCGCTCCGGATCGTCGATGGTGATGAGCCAGTTGCCCACCTTGCGGAAGAGCGGGTTGGGCTCTGTCCCCCGTACCCGCGCCTCTACCCGGTAGATGCCGGCAGCGGAAGGGTTGCGCACATTGGAGAGCACCAAGCGGATCTCCTGGCCGGCGGCAATGGGTTGACGGGCCACCACCTCCAAAGAGCGAAACTCCTCGTCCCAATACACTTCCGCCAGCTCCACCGGCTTGCCCTCCACCTCTAGGCGTACATTCTGGGGATCGATGACGGCATCAAAGTTCCTGTCCGCGCTAATCTGCACCTCCGCCACCGCCACATCCTGCGGTGGGATCTTCAGGCGATAGCGATCCAGCCGACCGCGAATGCCACGAAAATCCAGCCGATAGCTGAGGACAGGCACCCCCTCGCTGCCCGTGATGACAAAGCCCGACTGCGCCTTTGCCAAAGGGGATAGCGCCCCTACCAACAAGCCTGCCAAAATCAGCCTCGTCCCCAGCCGGGCCAAGCGGAGGCCCCACGAACGCTTCACTGCTCTCAACACCCAAACCTCCCAAAAGACTTCGGCATAAGCACCGCTTCCTGCCGACCGAGCAGGCAGCAAGGCCATGAACATGGAATCGAGTTGCTGTCCATTGTAAGGGGGTGGGATCCCTTCTACCGAGAGCGCTCAGGGCCCAACAGGATGCGGAGGTGCGCAGTTTTTCCCCGCTACCGGAACCTTGCAGCCCTGATGCTCTGCAACGTCCGGGAGCTGGTGGGATGGTGGGAGGATCACTTAAAGAAACTGAGTACCCCCACCCCGATCACCATCAGCACCCAGAGCAGGGATCCTACCAAAATGACATTCTTGGCCCGGCTCCAGTCGCTGGCAGAGCTAAAGAGCACCGGCACCGCCACCACCAACAGCAAGCTGTAAAGCACCAACACCAACAGAGCAATTTGGAAAATGAGCATCATCTTTACGGATCCCTCACAAAAGTCTTGTCTTGGATAAGGGCTCCCGACAACACCGGTCTGCCCAACCCGAGCCGGCTCGCTGCACACCGGCGGCGGGGTAGAAAGGATAACGCTCTGACTATACCAAAACTGGGATCCCTCTCAAGGCCAGATCCGTCGGGGCAGCCGATGGATGAACTACCTAGATACAGACTGCATTCGGAAAGGGTTGAAGTCGGTTGCCACGTCAAAGTAGTCTTCCTGTTCCTGTTGCTTCAGCCAGCCGGTGATGGCGTAGGTCAGGGGCGTACAGACTGCCTCAACGGCACACTTGAACACGTAGTTGGAGACGATGAGGCTCATCAGACCGGGAAACACCCCCCAGAAAGCGATGAGAATAAACAGGCCCGTGTCCACCGCCTGGCCCACCAAGGTCGAGCTGATGGTGCGTGTCCATAGCCAGCGTCCCCGCGTCCACACCTTCAGGCGCGCCAGCACATAGGCATTGGCAAAGCTGCCGCTCCAGTAGGCAATCAGGCTGGCCAGTACAATGCGCGGGGTAAGGCCGAGAATCTGGTTGTAGGCTTCCTGGTAGGGCCAGTCGGGGGCTGCCGGCAGGGATCCCACGATCATCAAGGTTACCGACATCAGGGCCGCCGAGAAAAACCCCAGCCAGATCACCCGCCGCGAGCGGGCATAGCCATAGACCTCTGTGAGGATGTCGCCAAAAATGTAGCTGAGAGGGAAGAGGATGGTGCCGCCATCGAAGGTAAACGGCCCCAAGAGCACGATCTTAGTGGAGGCGATGTTGGAAATGAGCAGCACAGCCACAAACAGGGCCGTCACCGCATCCAGGTGCCGGTAGGCGCGCTCAGACATCAGGATCCCCCTAGAAGTTTGCGGATCTGCCGTAGTTCTTTGACAATCAGGGCCAGGCCCTGACTGTGCCGTTCCACTTCGCTGGCAAGTTTACGGATCTGCTCTTCCAGGTTAGCGCTATAAGATTCCTGGCGCTCCAGGCGCTGGTTGAGGTTGGCAAGCCGCGTCACCACTTCCCGCTGGATGAGGTTTTCCGTGCCTTGGATGAGCAGCGTCTCGATGGCGGTGAGCTTGTTCAAGAGTAACTGGGTGTTGGTTTCCGATCCGGGCTCCAGAGCAGCCGCCGGGGTCACTTGCAGGGCCTTTTGAATTTGGGCCAGAAGGGCTTCTGCCTCAAAGGGCTTTTCAATGAAGTCAAAATCGACAAAAGGCTCAGGGATGCGGGCTGTTACCTGCTCTTTCATCCCCGACATGATGATGACGGGGGTATTCTTCAGGCTCTCTTCCTGCCGGATGGCCTGCAATGTGTCATAGCCGTCCATCTTGGGCATGACAAAATCCAGCAAGATCAGGTCGGGGTGATGTTTTTTGGCAGCCTCCAAGCCCGCTAGGCCATCTTTGGCCTCCAGCACCTGAAACTGGTCAGCCAAGATGCTGGCCACCATCTTGCGGATCATGATGCTATCGTCAATGACCAACACCGTCTTGGCTGTCATGCTCGGGCGCTCCCTTTTCCCAATCCGTTCGACCTGCTCAGCCCCTTCCTCCAGTGCATGGGGCATCGGGGACGTCCTTCCGGGGACACCAATAGAGTACTCTCCCTCTTAGGGAAGTGGGGTGTGACTAGCAACTTACAGCTCCAATTTCGCCGATTCTCCCAAGGCCCAGAACTTGCCGGTTTCCCATCGCTGCCTTGCTATAATCTAACGTAAACAAACATTAAGCATTCGCACCTTGCAGGGTTATGAGCTTACAGTTGAGCTCCGAGCTGTCGCTGCCGATCCCATCGCCGGTTGGAGAGGCGGCCTACCGTGCCTTTCAGTGGGGCAAAAATCTCTTTGGCTTTGCCCATAAGGCTCTCTCCACCCAGGCTTCGGAGCTGATGCTCTCTGTGCTCAGGGAGCTGCAAAGTTTTTCCTCTGGGAAAGC
>NZ_JANSJN010000034.1:0-11666 GCF_047462555.1 Synechococcus sp. B60.1 | reverse complement strand
AAGGCTCTCTCCACCCAGGCTTCGGAGCTGATGCTCTCTGTGCTCAGGGAGCTGCAAAGTTTTTCCTCTGGGAAAGCCCTGCCGCCGCGGGAGCGGGTGAAGGTCAGCGCAGCTATTTTGCAAGAGTTGCGGGCTCGTTACGAACGGCTGCTCCAGGTCGATTGGCAAGATGCCGAGGCAGGTTACTACCCTCACGCGCTTCTCTTTGACAACCCCTGGCTGGACTTTGCTCGCTATTACCCAGCCGTGTGGTTGGAACTGCCCCAGATTACCCAACGGGTCCACAGTCGGCGCTACCAGGAGTTTTCTCCAGACATCTCCACAGAGGGCTACCCGAAATACTACCTGCAGAATTTCCACTACCAAACCAACGGCTACCTAAGCGATCGCTCGGCTGAGCTCTACGACCTCCAGGTGGAGCTGCTGTTTGGGGGCACGGCGGATGCCATGCGGCGACGGGTAATCCGGCTGCTCAAGGATGCCCTCGATCCTGCTCTATCGGCTCCCCACATTCTCGACGTGGCTTGTGGTACGGGGCGCACGCTGCGCCTTTTGCGGGGAGCTCTGCCCAACGCGGCACTGTATGGCCTGGACCTTTCCCCTGCCTATCTGCGCAAGGCCAACCGCCTGTTGCAGGAGTTGCCTGGGGAGCTGCCCCAGCTCATCCGCGCCAACGCTGAGGCTATGCCCTATGCCGACGCCACCTTTGATGCGGTTGTCAGTGTGTTTCTCTTCCACGAGCTGCCCGGCCCGGCCCGGCAAAAGGTCATCAACGAGATGAGCCGCGTGGTGAAGCCGGGGGGCGTCATTGTCATCTGCGACTCGGTGCAACTCTTGGATTCGCCGGAGCTGGAGGAGACGATGGAAGCTTTTGTGCAAACCTTCCACGAACCCTACTACCGGGACTACATCCGCGATGATCTGGGGGTGCGCCTGCAGCAGGCAGGCTGTGAGGTGTTGCGCCGAGAAACCCACTACGTCAGCACTTATATCTTGGCCCGTAAGAGTTGAGCGCCCTTGCCAAAAGCTTAAGAGGGTAAGGAGATTCGCGGTCGCTTGGCCAAAAGCTGTATAGTAGTATCAGACACGAAACCTCGGATAAGAAGCTAAGTCATCAACGCCCTTCAGTGCAAGGCGGTCGGAATCCTTTCTTATCTTATACTTAGGCTCATGTCCCCTCCGTATGGATCCCTCCGTGCCGGCATCACTGCTCTCAAGCAGGAGCGCTACTTAGAGGCGATCAACCTTCTCGAGTCTTTCTGCTACTGCTGCTCGATTCAGGAGAGCTCACCCCGCCAGAAAGAGCGCAACGGTTCCAGGATAGATCCTGAGGAATGCGCTTTGGCGCGGGTAGCCCTGGTTATGGCTTATCAGGGAAGCGGCGACTTGGAGCGCTCGACTGCCCTCTGCCAGGAACTCTTGGAGCAGGGGGAAACCCCTTCAACTCCCCTCTGGGCGCAGGAATGGGCAGCTCAAGCTCTGCCTATCCTCAAGCAGGCTTCAGAGCACTCTATGTCCCCTGAGGAAGTGATAGCGCGGCTACCTGTCCTCCGGCAGTTGCAAGACTGCCAGTCCCTCCGCAGATCTCGCGATCCGGCCCTGCATTTACTCAAGTCTGCCAACTAATCCTGCCAGTAGGTTAAAGTTGGCAACTCTAGGCAAGAGCCGGCGGGAGAAGTTGTGTTTTTGCCAGGAACCCCCCTCTAGGCGTTTGAATCTTACACTTTTCAGAGTATGCCTGCTGCTGAGCCCACCACCTACCACTTTATTGTTGCCAGTCTGTCTTTTTTGCGCTCTGAACCTCTGGAGGAAGTGCTGGAGGAGCGTCGCCGACACTATGAGGAGCACCATCGCCCCATCGATTTCTTTTGGGTGCCCCAGCCGGCTTTCATGGAAGCTCCAGAGTTAAGGCTCCTACGCAACAAGTTGAAGGAGCCGCTGGGGGCAGTGGTTTCGACCAATGAGGATTTCATCCGTTGGCTGGCGCTGCGCCTCACTTTTGTGGAAAAGGGCAGCTTTGTAGCCCCCAGCGAGTCGATCCCGGATCCCTTGCGCTCCCTATCGTTGTCAGAAAGCTGATAGCCTTTCCCCACCATCGCCTTAGCGGCTTGCTCAGGGGGGAGGCACAACTTGGGCGGCCAGGGGTAAGCTGCCCTGGAGGGGAGGCAAGTTTGATTGCAGGCTAGGTCAAGATTTAAGATTAGGGCACCTCTCCCAAGCCAGCAGCGGTAATGCTGGAGCGCGGCAGGGAAAGCCAAGGCGGGAGAGAGGGATATGCTGGACGGGGGCACCATGACTTTGGAGCAACGATGGGACTGGCCGGAAGGGGAGGTGGAGGTCTGCCACCGGACTTCTCATCTTCGGGATCTTCCTTCCACATTTCCTTCAACTGAGGTGCTGAAGTCAGAGGCCCCCCCACTTGAGCCGCCGGCAAGTCCCCCCTCCGGCTCGCTGAAGTGTTCGTCGGGGGATCCCTTGCCAGAGCCCCCTCCCCAGGATCCCAAAGAGGATAGCCAAGTGGATTCCCCTTTCTCAGGGACAGGCCTGGGAAACTTTGCTGCCGTCCTGCGTCGACCCAACTTCCTGCTGCTGTGGATGGGGCAGGTGTTTTCCCAGTTGGCCGACAAGGTGTTGTTGGTGCTGCTGATTGGGTTGATCTCGAGGCAGTTTCAGCCGGAAGGGGCCTCCATCAGCGGCTGGGTGGCGGCGGTTATGCTGGCTTTTACGCTGCCGGCGGTGTTGTTGGGCAGTCTGGCAGGGGTGTTTGTGGATCGCTGGCCCAAGAAGGGGGTGCTGGTGCTCTCCAACGTGGTGCGCGGGATCCTGGTGCTGCTGTTGCCGCCGCTGCTCTGGCTCACCGCCGGGCGTGACCTTTGGCCAGGGATCCCTTTGGGCTTTGGCAGCCTGTTGCTGGTGAGCTTTGCCGTCTCTGTCTTGACCCAGTTTTTTGCTCCTGCCGAACAGGCCACTCTGCCGCTGATCCTGCCTAGGCGGGAGCTGTTGGCGGCCAACTCCCTCTACACCACGACGATGATGGCTTCGCTGATCGTCGGCTTTGCCATTGGCGAGCCCCTATTAACGCTGGCGGATCGCTGGGTGCGCGCGTGGTTGCCCGGCTGGGAGGTAGGGCCAGAGCTGTTGGTGGGGGGAGCCTACCTGTTGGCGGGATCCCTGCTGCTGCTGTTGCAACCCCACGAGAGGCTGGAGCCCCGGCCTTGGCAGACCCCCCATCTCTGGGAAGATCTCAAGCTGGGCCTGCAATACATCGGGCAAATGCCCTTGATCCGCGCGGCCCTGCTGCAAATGGTGGTGCTCTACTCGCTGTTTGCGGCGCTGGCGGTCTTGGCGGTGCGCATGGCCGAGGTGACGGCGGAGCTGGAGGCAGATCAGTTTGGGGTGTTGCTGGCGGCTGCCGGCCTGGGCATGGCCATTGGCGCCTTTTGGGTGGGGCATACAGGCCGGCAGGTGAGCCGTCGCGCCTGGAGTGGGCTGGGATCCCTGTTGCTGTGTCTGTCCTTGGCGGCCTTGTCCTGGACGGAGGGGAAGCTGTTTCCCAGCTTGGCTTGGATTGCCCTGCTGGGCTGTGGAGGGGCGTTGGTGGCGGTGCCCATGCAAACCTTGCTCCAGGAGGAGACCCCCGAACATCTGCGCGGCAAGGTTTTTGGACTGCAGAACAATGCGGTCAACATTGCTCTCAGTTTGCCGCTGGTTTTGGCGGGGGTGGCGGAAACGTATTTCGGCCTTGCCTGGACGTTTCTCGGCCTGGCAGCCCTGACCGGGTCGGCGGGGCTGTACCTCTGGGGTCTGCTGGGCAGAGAGGGGCACAGATAAGTTTTTCTGCTGGATAGCTGCGGCGTAGGGCTGGGTATCTGTCAATGCCTTGTCGGTCTAGGTTTCTCCCCTGAGAGGGGAGCAGCGGGCCGACGTGGGATGCGAGTCTGCTACCCTTATAGAGGCTTTGAATCGCACATCCCGTTGCAGATCAGCGTTCTGGCGCCGTAGGGATCCGCCCATGCACATCGCCTGGATAGGCAAGAAGGCACCTTTCTGTGGCAACGTCACCTATAGCCGTGAGGTAACCAACGGCCTTTTGGAGCGGGGACATCAGGTGAGCTTTTTCCATTTCACCAACGAAAGCCCCTCCCCCAGCCTGGAGGCCCCTGCTGTAGAGGGATCCCGTCGGGGGAGCCGTTGGCATGCTGAGCTGGCGGGGCGGGATGTTTCCCTGCCCTGTCTGTACAAGTCGCAGATTTACACGATCCCAGCTCCCAACGCCAGGCGGTTGCTGACCCAAGCCCTACGGGAATTGCAGCCGGATCTGGTGCATGCCTCGCTGACGATTTCTCCCATCGATTTTGTCCTGCCGGAGATCTGCGCTGAGCTCAACCAGCCCCTGGTGGCTACTTTCCACCCGGCTTTTGACCGACGGCGGCGCAACATCGCCTCCCGCACCCAATACCTGGCCTATCAGCTCTATGCCCCCTGTTTGGCCCACTACGACCGCACCATCGTCTTCTCGGAAACACAGCGGCAGATCTTGGTCAGGCTGGGGGTGAGCCGCGAGCAGGTGGTGGTCATCCCCAACGGCGTCGACGTGGATAAGTATTCGCCGGGGCCCTCCACCCTGAAGCAACGGTTGGGGCTGGAGCGGGTCTTTGTCTACCAAGGACGGATCTCGCCGGAAAAAAATGTCGAGGCCCTGCTCAAAGCCTGGAAGCAGGCTCAAATGGGTGAGAAGTGTGGCCTCCTGATTGTGGGGGATGGACCCCTGCTCAATACCCTCAAGCCTTTCTACACCCGCCAGCACGGGATCCACTGGCTGGGCTACGTTGCCGACGAGCAGCAGCGCATCGAGATCCTGCGGGGATCCGACGTGTTCATTCTGCCCTCCTTGATTGAGGGGCTGTCTTTGTCGCTGCTGGAGGCGATGGCCTGTGGGGTAGCGGCAGTGGCTACCGACGTCGGGGCCGATGGCGAGGTTTTGGCCGATGGAGCCGGGATCCTGTTGGATCCGGGGCGGGTGACGGTGGAGCTGCAAACGCTGCTGCCTCTGTTGCGGGATCAACGGGAATTTACGCAACTGCTGGGGATGAAAGCCCGCCAGCGGGTGCTGGAGCGCTATACCCTCAGCCACAACCTCAGCCAGTTGGAGCAGCTCTACCAGGAGCTGAGTCAGGGGTCCCGTCAGCGCCGCCGGGCGTAAGGAGGACTACTGGGATTGGGCTAAAACTTTTGTGATAGAGCTTCTGATATTTTTGCTAAACTGCATCGTTATGTTTCCAGGGGATTTCCTCTAGCTTCCCGATGGATGAGCACAACCCGCAAAAAGCCTTTCCGGCGCAGCCCCCTGCCGGGCTGTCGGGTTTGTCCTGGTCAGAGTCTCTGCTTGCCCAAGGTGCGGACAGAAACTCCTTTCCCACCAACGTTCCGGCTGCGTCGCTGTCGCCCCTCGATGAGCAGGGCGATCTGCGCTCGGCTCAAGTTGGCCCAGAGGAGGAGCCCGAGGCGGCCTTGGAGGAGAGGGAGCTGACGGAAGTGAAACCGGCCATCTTGCCCGCCCCGCCGAAGCCGGAGCCGGTGGTAGAGCTGGGGACAGAACAGCAGCCGATGCTGTATTTGCTAGGGGGATTGGCCTTTGCCCTGCGCTCCTTCAACAACCTAAACCAGATCCTAGAGCTCACTGCTTTTGTGGCCAGCCAACTCACCGATGCCGAGGGCGGAGCGCTGGTGTTGTTCAACCCCAACGGCACTATTCAGTTGGATCAACTGCATTGTTCGGATCTGAACCGGCGTGAGCAGATTCGCGCCGAGATGGAGCAGATCGCCCAAGCTCTGTCCGCTCAGGAGCCGATTTTAAAAACCGAGGGATCCCTGTCGGTGAAGATCCCGGCCTTGGAACATCTCTTGGACGAACGCCTGCGCCAGAGCCTGGGGCCAGATGTGCGCCTGTTCGGGACGCCGCTGTTGATTCGCAGCTCCGTCCAGGGGCGCCTGTACGTCTTCAGCCGTCAGCCCGGCTACCAGTGGAATGAACGTCGCCAACAACTGCTGCGGTTGGTGGCTGACCAAGCGGGCGTGGCCATCGAGAACGAGCGCTTGACGGCGGCCTTACGCCGCAAAATGGCTCTGGAAAAAGAAATGGAGATTGGCTCCTACATCCAGACCCAACTGCTGCCCCGCCACTACCCCCAAGTCAAGGGCATTCGGCTGGCGGCCCGCTGCCGCGTGGCCAGCAAGGTGGGGGGCGACTACTATGATTTCATCAAGATCCCCAGCGAGCGGCCGGAAAACTCTGAGGCCGCCGCCGATGAGCCGGTTGGATCCCTGGCCCCTTCCTCTGAACCATCCGAAGACTTTCGCTTGGCCATCGTGATTGGGGACGTGATGGGCAAAGGTGTCCCTGCCGGCATGTTGATGAGCATGACCCGTGCCATGGTGCGGGCAGAAGCCCTCAACCGCCACTCGCCGGCCCGCGTTCTCCAACATCTCAACCGGGCCATGTACAGCGATCTGGAAAACTCCAATCGCTTCATCAGCCTGTTTTACTCAGAATACGATCCCCGCTCCCGTCGCCTCTGTTTTAGCAACGCTGCCCATAACCCCACCCTCTGGTGGCGGGCCCGCACCCGCGACATCCAGCCCCTAGACACAGAAGGAGCGCTGATTGGCTTAGAGGAACACAGCCAATACTCGGAAGCCTGCGTGCAACTGCAGCCGGGAGATGTTGTAGTCTATTACACCGATGGCTATGTCGAGGCCGCCAATACCCGCGGGGAGCGGCTGGAGACCTCAGGCTTGATGGACGCCATTCAACATGCTGCCAGTCGCTACGAGTCGCCCGAGGAGATCTTGGAGAACCTTTTTGAGCAGATGGACGCCTTCCGGGGCCGCCAGGGATCCCGTCCTGTTGTCCCAGAGCCGCCGGCGGATCCGGAGCTCTTGTTTCAGGATGAGATTTCCCTGCGGCCTGAGCCGGTGGACGATACAACGCTGGTGGTGTTGAAAGTATTGCCCGATTCTGAGCCAACCTAGCTACGAAGGTTCAAACTAAGGGTACTCTCTAGCTAGGGAAGCCTCTTGGGTGGTGGCCCGCTTTCCTAGTTGACCTTTGCCTGAGGTATAAGCATGCACTTCACTGCTCCTGGCTCCGAGCTCTCCTCGGTTTACTTGCCGGCCTCGCCGGCCTTGCAGACGGAAGTGATTGTCGCCCAGGTGTTCCGGCAGGACGTGCTGGCCGATATCCGCAGGGGTTGGAACAACTTCGTGGAATCGGGCCAAATTTGGGCGCTTTTGATAGGAATCGTGGCGGGCTACATGCTCAAGAGCATCACCAGCTCCCACTAGAGGCGGTGGCACTCGGATTCCTTGGCCCTGAGGTGGCGGCGCCTTGGCCGTCGCTGCTTGGCTTACTTTTTTAGACGAGTCTTTCTGTGGTGGTCGATCCCTATCCTCCTTCCGAGTCCATGTCCCAGCCGACGGCACCTTCCACCCCGCGCCCCTGGAGCGGACGCTTTGCGGGATCCCTGCACCCTCAGATTGCCCGCTTCAACGCCAGCATCGGCTTCGATATTCGCCTTTTGCCCTACGATGTGGCCGGATCCCTGGCCCACGTGCAGATGCTGGGGGCTTGCGGCATCTTGAGCCGCGAAGAGGCAGAGCAAATTCGGCAGGGGCTGGAGCGGATCCAGAAGGAAGTTGCCGAGGGCATCTTCCAGCCTGACCCTGAGGCGGAAGATGTCCACTACGCCGTCGAGCGCCGCCTGGTGGCCTTGGTGGGGGAAGTGGGCAAAAAACTGCACACGGGGCGCTCCCGCAACGACCAAGTGGCCACCGACCTGCGCCTTTACCTACGGGATCAAATCGACGCTATCCGGCACTTCCTCTGGGAGCTGCGGGGGGTTTTGTTGGACTTGGCCGACCAGCACGTGGAGACGCTCCTACCTGGCTACACCCACCTGCAGCGGGCCCAGCCCATCAGCTTGGCCCACCACCTCCTAGCCTACGAAGAAATGCTCTGGCGGGACTGGCAACGCTTGGGGCGGGTGCGGGAAGAGGTCAACGTCTGCCCCCTGGGATCCGGGGCCTTGGCTGGCACTTCCTTGCCCATCGACCGGCAGCTTGTTGCCCATCTGCTGGGGTTTGAGCGCATCAGCGCCAACAGCCTGGATGCGGTGAGCGACCGCGACTTCCTTGTGGAGTTCCACGCTGCCGCCAGCCTGATTCTGGTGCATCTCAGCCGTCTCTCGGAAGAGATCATCCTCTGGGCCACGCAGGAGTTTGGCTTTGTCGCCCTCACCGATGCCTGTGCTACCGGCTCCAGCCTCATGCCCCAGAAGAAGAATCCCGATGTGCCGGAATTGGTGAGGGGCAAGACAGGGCGGGTGTTCGGCCATCTCCAAGCTCTGCTGGTCACCTTGAAGGGGCTGCCTCTGGCCTACAACAAAGATTTGCAAGAGGACAAAGAGGGGCTCTTCGATACCGTTGATACTGTAAAGGCCTGCTTGGAGGCGATGATAATCCTGCTCCGGGAAGGCATCCAATTCCAAACCCAACGCATGGAGGCCGCCGTACGGGAAGATTTCTCCAACGCCACCGATGTGGCCGACTACCTGGTGCGCAGAGGGATCCCCTTTCGCAGCGCCCACGATCTGGTGGGCCAGATCGTGCGTACCTGTATGGCAGAGGGGATCCTGCTGCAGGATCTGCCCTTAGAGCGCTGGAAAAGCTTTCACCCGGCCTTTGAAGCGGATATTCTGGCAGCCATCGCTCCCCAGCGGGTAGTGGCGGCGCGGCTCAGCCCTGGAGGCACTGGCTTTGCAGTGGTGCGGGAAGCCTTGCAACGGGCCCAGGCCCGCCACCAACAGGCAGAGCCAGCAGAAGAACCCCCACCGACCCGCCTCTCCCCTGGCTCTGGGCTGCCCTTCGAGGGCTGAGCAGTGGCTCTCCCTCCCGCCCTCTTCCCCTCAAGGAGAGGGGAGTCAGCCGCCCATTCCTGCTTGCCCTCTCTATCCGTGGAGCGACCCCCCAGCCATTGGCCTTGAGAAACCGGAGGAAGGATGCGAGCCAGAGCCATCTCCCCACCCCCCTCTGCCCTAGGAGAGGTGGTGGAGGCCGACACCACAACTTTTGTGGCCCAGTGCCTAAGGCCGGAACGCCTGACCTTCCCGACCCTGCCCGCTCTCGGCAGTTGGGTCCGCTCCCAAGACGAGGAGACCGGCAACCTAATCTATGGGGTGGTCTGCTACGCCGCCATGACTCCCATCGATACGGTTCACCGCCCCAGAGCGTTGGGCCTCTCCACACAGGAGCTGCGGGAGCAGCAGCCCCAGATTTTCGCCATGTTGCGCAGCGATTTCCGCGCTGCCATTGTCGGCTTCGTTGGCGGGGGACGAGTTTATCAGTACCTGCCGCCGCGCCCGCCCCAGATTCACCAGCCGGTCTACCCCTGCTCTGAAAGCGAGGTAAGGGAGTTTTGCCGCTCTTTTGAGTTTTTGCGCACCCTGCTGCGTGTCAACGGGATCCCCAGCGACGAGTTGGTGGCCGCTGTCATCCGTCAGACTTACCGGATCTTGAACCGGGATCGCCACTGGTTGGTGCAAGCAGGGCGGCAGTTGAGCTCGCTGTTGCGAGATGATTACGAACACCTCAGCGCAATTTTACGAAAGATTGAAGCCTAAGCGAAGAAATATTGAGAATAGTCCTGAATCCCGCCGAAATTTCATCTGAGGGTGATAGCCTGAGGCGAAATCTTGTGAATCATCCCTTTTGTACCCTATTTCTTGCGTCAAAATGTTTAACAAATTTAATCCCTCTGACAAACCCTCCAAAGGCAACTGGGCAGGTCGCACTTTTTCCGCTGCTGTAGGCGCTTCGGTGGCAGCGGCTATTTGCATGGCTCATGGCCAGCCGCCCTTCCTATCGCTGCTGGTGGCCAGTTGTGCAACGGTGTTTACCCTCGTTTGTGATGAGATGAGCTGGATATAGGCTCGGGGCCAGCTTTGGGCTTTTAGCCCGTCTGAGGCAACCATCGAACGACAAGATATCGACAAGATACTCTCCGGATCAAACGCCGCTAAGAGTCTCTCTGGGGGATGCGTAAGCGTCTGCTGCGCAATTCGTCTTGGCGGGCCGTAGTCCTTGGCAAGCTAGAAGAGGGCGGATACGGATTCCTGTCTCTCCAGGCTTTTGGCTGGATCTGGAGGCCCTGGTAACTGTCGCTGGCCCGGCAGCCTCCAGGCCCACTTGGGCAAGGTGGGCAGGGATCGAGCAGCGCTGTTTGGTTTTGATGTTTTTTGCCGGATCCCTGCCCAGGGCTGGCTTCGGCGAAGCAAAGGGTAGAGCAATCGGGGGTTAAGATCGGGGGAAGCGCCCTCTGCTGGTTTCTCTTTGCCTATAGTTGGCCCCAGGGACATCCCCATCTACAGAGGCTGTGCTGCCACAACTTGAGAACCAGTCAGGCCCTTTCCAAAACCTGATTTCAAAACCTGATTTGATGGTCGCTCTGTCTGGAGCCGAGCCAGAGCTGCTCGCCTCCCCCAAGCGCCGATGCCCTTGAGCCTATGACCTCCCTTCCTCTGGTTTCTGTGATCTTGGGCACGCGGCCCGAAGCCATTAAGCTAGCTCCGGTAATCCAGGCCCTGCGGGCCAGTCCACACCTGCGCACTGAGGTGATCCTGACAGGGCAACACCGGGAGATGGTGGATCAGGTGATGCGGCTCTTCGGCCTACGGGCGGATCGGGATCTGGAGATCATGCGTCCCCGCCAAAGCCTGACTGACATCACCGAAGCCACCCTGCGCGGCCTGGAACCCTATTTTCAGGAGCGCCAGCCCCAACTGGTTCTGGTGCAGGGCGATACTACGACCGCCTTTGCCGCTGCCCTGGCCGCTTTCTATCAACGCATCCCGGTGGGGCATGTGGAAGCCGGCCTGCGCACTGACGATCTCTACCACCCTTTTCCTGAAGAGGCCAATCGCCGTCTCATTTCTCAGTTGGCCAGCCTGCACTTTGCCCCCACCCCGCAAGCGGTGGATAACCTGAAGCGAAGCCACGTGGTTGGCTCCATTTACTGCACCGGCAACACTGTTATCGACGCCCTGCTGCAGGTGGCCGCCCACGGGATCCCTTGCCCCATCCCCGGCCTAGACTGGCAGCGCTACCGCGTTTTGTTGGTTACTGTGCACCGGCGGGAAAACTGGGGGGATCCCTTAATAGCCATCGGCCAGGCTCTGCTGCAGATTTTGGCGGAGTTCCCCGATACGGCCCTCCTCTTGCCTCTCCACCCCAACCCCGCGGTGCGGGATCCCCTGCAGGCCCTGTTGGGATCCCGGGAGCGAGTTTTTCTTACCGAGCCCTTGGACTACCCCTGCTGGGTCAGCGCCATGCAGCGCTGCACTCTCATCCTCAGCGATTCCGGTGGTATTCAAGAGGAGGCCCCCGCCCTGGGCAAGCCGGTGCTGGTGCTGCGGCAGACCACCGAGCGGCCGGAAGCCGTTGCTGCCGGCACCGCCCGCCTGGTGGGTACCCATCCCGAAAAGATCCTGGAGGCGGCCCGAGAATTGCTCACGGATCCCCAGGCCTACGCCCGCATGGCCCAGGCCCAAAACCCCTTCGGCGACGGCACCGCTGCCCGGCAAATTTGCCACATCATCGAGAGGCAGTTTAAC
>NZ_JANSJN010000033.1:21092-24576 GCF_047462555.1 Synechococcus sp. B60.1 | reverse complement strand
CTTGAGAAGGTCTAAAGTTTTGGGATCTTTCCACTTTTCCTTTCTAGGATACGGGCAGACTCTCCAGAGCTGCTGCGTGGGGAATTCTGCATGAGTGACGCCATCCGCTATGACCTGCTTTTGGTGGGAGGAAGCTCCTCCAACCTGATCCTGGCCCATCGCCTTTTGGATCTGGCCAAGCTCTCGGGGCTCAAAATCTCCATCGCCATCTTGGAAAAAGCCCGGCAATTTGGCGGGCACATCATCAGTGGTGCCATCTGCAATCCCCAGGTAATCGCCAGGCTTTTCCCGGATTTTGAGAGCCAAGGATTTCCCCACGAGGGGCGGGTGGAAGTGAGCCACCTGAGCGTACTGGGATCCCAAGAGCGCTGGGATCTGCCGGAAGCGGCGATCCCAAAGGGGTTGCGCAAGCAGGGGCAGTTCATCCTCACCCTTAGCCATGTCATCCGCTGGCTGGCCGAAACCCTGCAGGAAAAGGCCAAAGGGATCCCCAACGTTACCTTGGATGTATTCCCCGGCTTTGCCGCCCACGAGATCCTCTATGAGGGGGAGCGAGTCATTGGGGTGCGGGTGAGCGACTCCGGCCAAGTTTACGAAGATTGCGTCTTTGCCGAGCTCACTTGTTTTGGCGACAAGGGATTTATCTCCAAAGACCTGGTCGAGAAGTTTCACCTGCGCCCTCGGCCGCAACTGTGGTCGGTGGGGGTCAAAGAGCTGTGGCAGATCCCTCGCTCGCTGCAGGGGCAGGTGTGGCACACCCTGGGCTATCCGGTTTTGGATGGCAGCTTCAGCGGTGGCTTTGTCTACGGCCTCAAAGATAACCGCCTGGCCCTGGGCCTCATCATCGGCCTCGACAGCAAAAATCCCAACCTCAACCCGCAGCAGCGCCTGCAGGAGTTCAAAGCCCATCCCTGGATCCAATCCCTGATTGCCGGTGGCAAGTTGCTCAAGTACGGGGCTGCCGTCATTCCTGAGGGGGGCTACTACAGCCTGCCCAGCCGCTTTGGCGTTGAAGGGGCCTTGCTCTTGGGGGATGCCCTGGGGGTGCTGGATGTGGGCAGCCTGGCCGGGATCAACAACGCCATGGAGACCGGCTACCTGGCAGCGGGCCTCATTCACGACGGCTTTTTAAAAGGGGATCTGCGCATTCAAGAGGCCTACCAAAAAGCCGTGATGGAGAGCTCGGTGGGGCAAGATCTCTACCGCAGCCGCTATTTTCGGGAAGCCTTTTTGGAAAACTCCCGCCTGCTGGAAGAATACCTGCCCCAGCTCTGCCGCAGCGTCGATGCCGGCCACCCCTGGCTGGGATCCCTGCGCTGGGGCCTGCAGGATCCCGTGCGTCGCGGCGGGGAACTCCTGCGCGCCTACACGCTGCTGACGGGACGGGTCAGCGCCGGCGAGCCGCCCCCACGGGGGTATGTTGCTCCCCATGCCGCCATCCAAGCGGACTTTGTGGCCCCCCTAGGTCTGGATCCTGAAGCATTGACCACGCGATGGGGCTATTTCTCGCGGTCAGATGCCGTCTTTTTTGCCGATCCCCGCTACCCGGAAGGCAACCGCCACATCCTTGAGTTCAGCGCTGACACCTGCCGCCAGTGCATTGCCACCTACGACAAGCTAAACCGCCCTACCCCCTGCGTGGCCGACTGCACCGCAGAAGTCCACCACATCCGCGAACACAATGGGATCCGCTCCCACGCCATGTCGCTGGAAAACTGCATCCAGTGCCGCACCTGCGAGATCGTCTGTCCCCACCTCAACCTGCGGGTTAACCCCAGCTACGAGGGATCCGGCCCCGACTTTTATGGGCTCTAGGAAAACGGGGGCAGGGAGCACAGACTCAGCTTTGCTGGCATAGTTAAAGCTAGAGTTGCAGGGAGTGCAGCCATTGAATTCCGCCCCGCTGATCCCACCCGCCCCCAGCCCTGAGTTGAGCCGCGAGCAATTTTGTGAGCTCTTGCGTGGCCAGCTCAGCTTGGCCCTAAGGGAAAACAACTTGGAACAAGCCAAATCTCTCCTGCTGCCCGTACAAGCGGTGGACATTGCCGAGGTAATCGGGGAGTTGCCGGAGGCGCAGCAGGCTCTGGCCTTTCGCTTGCTGCCCAAGGATCTGGCCATCCGCGTTTACGAACACCTGGACATAGATCTGCAACAGGCGCTGCTGCGCGAGTTCAGGAGCCACGAGATCCAGGACATCTTGGACAAGATGTCGCCGGACGACCGGGCCCGCCTCTTCGACGAGCTGCCGGCCAAGGTGGTTGCCGAACTGCTGCCCCAGCTCAGCCCCCAGGAACGGGAAGCCACGGCCCTGCTGCTGGGCTATGCCCCCAACACCGCGGGGCGGATCATGACCCCGGAGTACATTTCCCTGCGAGAGAACCTGACGGCAGCCGAGGCACTGGAGCGGGTGCGCCTCTTGGCCCGCGAAACCGAGACCATCTACTACCTCTACGTCACCGACCAGGAGCGACACCTGACGGGAACCCTATCCTTGCGGGAGTTGGTGATGGCCGATCCGGCCCAGCGGCTGGAGGAGGTGATGAGCCGGGAGGTGGTGTTCGTCAGCACCCACACCGACCAGGAAGAGGTGGCGCAGGTCATCCAGCGGTACGACCTGTTGGCGGTGCCGGTGGTGGATGCCGAGCGGCGACTGGTGGGGATCGTTACGGTAGATGATGTACTGGACATCGTGGAGCAAGAGGCCACCGAAGACATCTACTCCTTGGGGGGGTTGCAGTCTGGAGAAGATGACTATTTCGACCTCAGTTTTTGGCAGGCAGCCCGCAAGCGGGTGGTGTGGCTGCTGATTTTGCTGCTTACCAACACCTTTACCAGCACGATTATTGCCGGCCAGGAAGAAGTCTTAAGCCAGGTGATCGCCCTGGCGGCTTTTATCCCACTGTTGGTGGATAGCGGCGGCAACGTCGGCTCCCAGTCTTCGACGGTGGTGATTCGCGGCCTGAGCACGGCAGCGGTGCGCCTCAAGGACGGGTTGGGGGTACTGGCCCGGGAAGCAGTGGTGGGAGCCATGCTGGGGATCATGCTCAGCTTGATCACCATCGGCTGGGCCTATGCCCTGCAGCGGGATCTCCTGGTGGCGGTCATCGTTGGGCTAAGCCTATTTGGGATTTCTGTTCTCTCTTCGGTGTCAGGGGCGGGGCTACCCTTTCTGTTTCGCTCCTTTGGTCTGGATCCGGCCTTGATGGCCGCCCCCTTCATCACCACGATTGTGGACGTGCTGGGGGTGTTGATCTACTTCTACGTTGCCCGTTTAATCCTGGGAATCTAGCCCTAGCCGCCAACCCCTCCAAGCCCTTGCCGAAATTGGGCTAGGTTGGAGCTGGTCTTGTTGCGGATCCCTGTCGGTGTCTGCCCATTCTGTGGATGTCCAGGCGGCTCTGCCGGAGATCGTGGCTCGCTTGCAAGCAGCCCTGGGATCCCTGGGGCTGGGACATCTGCAGGTGCAGGCGCGTCTTTCCGGCCA
>NZ_JANSJN010000033.1:0-20992 GCF_047462555.1 Synechococcus sp. B60.1 | reverse complement strand
ATCGTGGCTCGCTTGCAAGCAGCCCTGGGATCCCTGGGGCTGGGACATCTGCAGGTGCAGGCGCGTCTTTCCGGCCAACGTCTGCTGCTGCGTTTAGAAGGGGATCCCCTCCCGGATCCGGAGCGGCTGCTGCAGGGCCTCTTGCCAACCCTGGAACAACTGGCGCTGACCCACCGACACCGCCAGGTAGAGCTGTTCGGCTTTCCTCTGGGGGAAGGGATCCCGGAGTGGCACCGCGAGTGGCGCTACCAGCCGCCGCCCAACCCCAACAGCCCGCTGTACCGTGCCCAACGCGGGGATGGAGAAGCCATCCAGTATGTGCTCAACTACCTGCTGCGCCCAGAAGGGATCCAGACCCGCGTCCATCTGCACCCCAAGCTGGGCCTCTTACAGGTGAACTTACAGGCTGCGGAAGTTCCGGATCCGGCCTGGGCCAAGGATTTTGTGCGGCGGGTCTTGACCCGCCTGGAATGGGCCTTTGTGCAGCGGCTGCGGCTTTCCGGGCAAAAGCTGGGCGCTTTCTTTCCAGCCTGGAGCCAAGAGTTCGATCTCAAACAGCCTGCCTTTTGGCAGGCCCCCCCGGCCAGACTTTCTCCCTTTCCTTCTCCAGCGCCTGACACTGGCGAGCCCTCCCCCCCTTCCCCTACCCCTCTAGACTAAAGGGCAGGGCTCAGAGGGGTCGGTCATGCGGGTTGTTTTCTTTGGCACGCCGGAGTTTGCTCTGCCCTCGCTGCAGCTCCTGTTGCAGCGGCAGTCTTCCTTTGAAGTAGTGGGCTTGGTCTGCCAGCCGGATCGGCCGCAGGGACGAGGGCAGAAGGTACTCCCGCCGCCCACCAAGGTCCTTGCCCAAGCCCATGGGATCCCGGTGTGGCAGCCTGTCCGGCTGCGGCGGGATGCGGAGGTGCTGGCGGCGCTAGAGGCGCTGGCTGCCGATGTGTTTGTGGTGGTGGCCTATGGCCAAATCCTGCCGCCGGCGGTGCTGCAGATGCCCAGGTTGGGCTGCGTCAATGTCCACGCTTCCCTTCTGCCGGCTTACCGCGGCGCTGCCCCCATCCAGTGGGCCATTGCCAACGGCGAGACCGAGACCGGCGTCACCACCATGCTCATGGACGAGGGCCTGGATACGGGAGCCATCTTGCTGCAGGCCAAGCTGCCCATTGGGCCAGAGCAGACTGGGCTGGAACTGGCCTCCCAACTGGCCCAACTGGGGGCCGAGCTACTGGTGGAAACCCTGGTGAAACTAGAAAAAGGAGAGATCACCCCCATCCCCCAGGATGACTCGCGGGCCACCTATGCCCCCCTGCTCAAAAAGCAGGACTTCCAGCTCGATTGGCGGCACCCAGCCCAGGCCTTGCACAACCAAATCCGCGCCTTTTCTCCCGACTGCTTTACCGGCTTGCAGGGGCAGCGGATCAAGATTGTCCGCTCTGCCGCTCCCCAGTTGCATCCACCGCCCGACCCTCTTCCCCAGGGTAGCCCCGGAGAAGTGGTGGGGTTGGCCAAAGGAGAAGGGGTGTATGTGGCTACCGGCGAGGGATCCCTTCTCATCCGGCGGGCCCAACTGCCCGGCAGAAAAGAACAGTCGGCCTGGGACTTGGTCAACGGCGGCCAGCTCAGGGTGGGCATGTGCTTTGAGGCGCTGCCGGATCCCTAGCCCCCCTCTCCCTCTGGGAGAGGGGCCGGGGGTGAGGGCAGCGGCGCGGAGCGCTTGGGCTGGCTACCTCTGGGAGAGGGGCTGGGGAGCTACTCTGGCTGGGGAAACTCCTCCCACAGGCGGGTGTGTTGGCGCAGGCTGAGGAACTGCCCGCCGCCGAGGATGAGGTGATCCAAAACCGGGATCTGCAGCAGTTGCCCCGCCTGCAAGAGTTGCCGCGTCAGGGCAAGATCCTCCGGGCTGGGATCCAAACTGCCGGAGGGGTGGTTGTGGGCCACCAGGATGCGGCTGGCTCCTTGCTTGATGGCGCTGCGGAAGGTTTCCCGCGGGTGGGTGAGGGTTTCCGTGGCGGTTCCCCGGGTTACAATCTGCTGGCCAATGAGGCGGTGTTTGATGTCCAAGTGCAGGACGGCAAAGTGCTCTTGGGTCTCCCACATCAGGTCGCCGCTTAGGGCCATGGCCGCCTGTTCTGGCGATTCAATCACCGTCCGCTCGGGTAGTCGGGCCAAAAACACCCGCCGCCCCAGCTCGATGGCGGCCAACACTGTTGCTGCTTGGGCTGGGCCAATGCCCTCAATTTGCAGGAGCTCTCCGGCTTCCAGCTGGCGCAGTTGGGCCAAGGGATCCCCCTGGGCTTCCAATTTTTTCAAGAGCAACTGGGCCAGGCCAACGGCCGAGAGCTTACCTGCCCCCTGGCCGGTGTTGAGCAAAATGGCCAGCAGCTCCGCGTGGGAGAGGTTTCTTGCCCCTTGGTTAAGCAGCCGCTCGCGCGGGCGATCCTGAAGGGGAAGGTCGCTGATACGCAACACGTACTGGCTCATCTTGCGGCTAGGGGAGAGAAGAGGTTTTTTTCAACAGCCAAAAGGGGCTGCGGCGCTCTACGACCTGCCAAGTTGCTGCTAGCTCAGCTACAAAGGGATCCCAGGTCACCAGATAGTCGGGCACCTGCCAGGCGGCCAGCTCCTCCAGGTTGGCGGCATAGGGCACCCGCAGCGGGCCATAAAAATAGGGTACAAATGACCGCAGCCCATAAAGGCCAACCCTTCCCGAAAGAGCCGGTTCTGGGCCGGCAAACTGCCGGAAGAAGTGGACGGATCCCCCCTGGGTATGCTGCAACACCCTTGGGAAAACCCAGCTCCAGGCCAACTGGGCGCTTAGTCCCGTGGCCAAGAGCAAGATGGCCCATCCTCGAACATTGTGCCGAGCTCTAATCCAGGCCAGTCCCCCCAACGCCAGGAGCACAGCAGGGCCATAGGTGAAGAAGGGCCACTCCACCTCGGCCTGGAGATATCCAAGCGCCAAGCTGCCCGCTAGGCTCTCGAAAAGGTCGGAAAGCGGGATCCCCAAAGCCGCCAATCCCTTCTCGACCCTCGGCAGCAGCAGGACGGGATCCTGGGATCCCAGCCAGGGCAATAGCAGCCACAGGGCTAGCCAAAACAAACCGCTCAGCAGGATCCAGCCGCCTTCCCAAACGCTGAGTTGAGCCTCTCTTGATCCCAGGCGTTGCAGGCGCAGGGCAGCAAAGTAGGCGCCGATGGGATAAAGCAGCGAGGTGTAGTGGATCAACTTGGTTTGCACCAAGAGCGAAAACAGAGCCAGCACCACCCCGAAGGCCACCAACAGCAGGCGTTCTGCCCGCTGAGTTAAATCCGCCGCTGCCGAGTCACTGCTCCTGCGGAGGCTGGCCAAGATCTCGGCCAAGGCCGGAGCCGCCCAGGGAAAACACCCTAGAGCAAAGGCCAAGAGATGCAGGTAAACTGGGCCGGGGTGGCCGCTGGGGGTACTCACCAAACCCCACTGGTAGTGCCAAAACGCCGCCAGCCACCGCAGCCCCCGCGCCGCTGCTTCCAGCGCCAGCCAGGCCAGAGGAATAGCCCCCGCCAAGCCGAGGAAGGCCACCATCTCCCCCCACCGCCTTGGCGGATCCCCCAGCCAGAGCTTGTAGAGGGCCCAGATGCCCAGCGGCAACACCAGCCCCACCGGCCCCTTGGCCAACACCGCCAGGCCCAAGGCCAGCGCGCCCAGGGCGTTCCACCCCTGCCCGGAGCGGCCGGCCCGGCAGGCCTCGTCAGCAGCCCAAAGGGATCCCAGCCCCACGCCCATGCCCAAATTCAGCAGCGGGTCAATGAGGCCGGTTTTGTAGAAAAACAAAGGCAGGTAGCCCGTCAGGAGCAGGATCCCCCAGAGACAGCCAAACTCCACCCCGCGCAGCCGCGCTCCCCACGCCCCCAAGAGGGCCACCGTGATGCCGCCGGCAAACGCATTGGGCAGCCGCGCCGCCCCTTCGTTGACCCCCAGGGCCGCCATCGCCAGGGCCTGCAGCCAGAAAAACAGGGGCGGCTTCTCGTAGAAGGGCTCGCCGTTGATCTGCAAAGCCAGGGGATCGCCGCTGGCCAGCATCCGCCGCGCCAAGCTGGCGTAAATGAGCTCGTCCCAGTCAAACAGGTAAGGGATCCCCTGGCCCGCCCCCAGCCACAGGAGAGCCAAAAGCCCCATCCCCAGGGATCCCTGGAGGCCGCCAAGAAGCCTAGCCATGGAAGGCTTCCAGAGGCACCACCCGGCCCACACTGGCGGGCGAGCGCAAAAGGCGCAGTAGGTGAGCGGCTAAGGTGGATCCCTCGATCTCGGCGGGAATCTCCACCCCACACCAACGGCTGGAGCTCTCCTGCAGGGCCGCCACCCAATCGGGAGTTAGGGATCCCCGCGCCACCCCAATCAGTTGCGGCAGCGGCTTCTGGCGATAGAGCCCGATCCAACGCACGCCCAGCCGAAACGGCCCAGGCCGAAAACGGGGGTTGGGACTGCCGTCCGCTTCAAACTTGCTCAGCATCAGTTGCAGCGAATGGATCTGGCGGGTATTCAAGGGGGGAGCGGCAACCCGGCGGGCGCGAAAGGTGGGCACCATCTCGGCAAAAGGAACCTGGACAGTCTGCTCCTCCCCTGGGGTGGTGTCGAAAGCATAGCTGTAGGCCGGGCTGTCCCAGCCCCCTTGATCCCGCAGCAGAACCTTGTAGCGCTGTCCATCGCCCCGTAGCTGCAGCTCCAGGCCGGCAAACCCTGAGGCATCCAAGGGCGGCTGCCAATTGCGCGTGCGCGTGGAAACAAAGCCGCCGAAGTTGGCTGTGGAAACCTGGCCGGTAAACAGCAGCTCACCCTCCCCCCAGAGCAGTTGGCTTTGACTCACCCCGCCCATCACCACATCGTCGAGGATGCCCCAGAACTGGTTCACCTGGGGATCGGGCCGGCGAAAGTCAAAGAGCATCTGTTCCGTTTGGCCGCTGCGGCGCAGGCGCTCTAGGTAGGCCTTAGCTTTCTCCCGGTTCTCCAGACCGAGGATGACCCTGGCTGTCACCTCATCCCCTCTCTCCTGGACTTCTGCCCCTTGCCGGTGCAGCGCCTCCGCCAGCCCCACTGGTAGGCCATCGCCCAAGAGGATCACGGGAAGGGGAGCTGAAGTCGCCAGGGAAGGAGGCATGAAGTCAACGGCTGCTGTCTGAAACCCATTCTGAACCCAGCGCCAGAGGTCAGCAAAGGGCAGCGCTTCGTAGTAGGTCAGCGTGTTCCAAAACCGCCCCAGATCCCAAGGCATGGCCTTCCCATCTAGAGAACGCACGCAGGCGAGATGCTTACAGGATAGCCCCAGTCAGGGGATCCCTAGCAATTGAACCGCCTTTGAAGACTCCTCAACCCTATCTACCCCAACCTCTGCCGGCCCTAGGTTTTCTCGGCAGCGGATCAAGCCAACCGCTGCTGTCCTCTCCAGAAGGCAAGGGATCCCTTCTCCGAGTTTGCTTTTGTGGATCGCATTGCCGCTCTCGGCAGGGTGGGGGCCCTAACCCAACCGTTGAGGGGGCGCTGGATCCGCAATCAAACTTAACACTAAAAGTCGAAGAGAATAGCTTGCAAAAGCGATCCCGGATCCCATCGGCAAATGATCTCGCAATGGTCTATTCTTGATCCTGTTGTCGGGTTTGTCGCTGGAGCGGAGCTGACCCCCCCTTCTAAGATCGAACTACGGAGAACCATGTTTAGCAAATCTTTTTCTCTTCAGAAAGCGTTCGCGATGGCGCGCCGTCGGTTATTGGTCCTGATCTTGGCTTTGGGGATGGCCGGATATGCCTGGGGGCCGGCCTTGGCGGCCAGGCAGATTCCTCCTGTAGCCTTGTCGCCAACCGAGTCCATCACTTTCACGGAAGCGCAACTGGCCAGAGGAAAGCAGTTATTCAACAAAGCCTGTGCCCAGTGTCATGTGGGTGGCCAGACCTATCCCAACCCGGACGTGAGCCTGAAGCTCTCGGATCTGGAGGGGGCAACACCTCCCCGCGATAATGTGTTGGCGATCGTAGACTACATCAAGAACCCGGTCACCTATGACGGGGTAGAGTCCCTGGTGGAATATCATCCCAACACCCAGCTTCTGAGTGAGTATCCTCGCCTGCGCAACCTCACCGATGAGGATCTGAAGTTAATTGCCGGCTACATCCTAGTGCAGGCTAAGACCGTACCCGGCTGGGGCGGCACCAAGAGCGAATCCCACAGCGACCTTTCCGCCTATCTCTAATGCCTGGGCAAACTCAAGGGGCAAACCGGTGGGGGATCCCGGGCCGTGGCTGGAGGTGGGCCGGGATCCTGCTTTTGGTATGGCTAGGGATAGCTAGCCCAGCGGCAGGCCGCGTTGATCCCTATGTGAGCCAGTACCTGCGAACCCCTGAGCCAATAGAGTTGCCCTGGGATGCCGAAGGGCACATGCTCACCTTTACTCCAGAGCAACTTACCGACGGGAAAAATCGCTTTCAGGCTGCCTGTCTGAACTGCCACGTGGGCGGCTCTACCCTACCGGCTCCTAACATTTCCCTTTCGCTCAAGGCCTTGCGCGGCGCCACCCCGCCCCGCGACACCATTCAAGCTCTCATGGAGTACCAGCGGGATCCCCGCAGCTACGATGGCACCGAAGTTAGCTATGGCTGCCGCCCTGTGCCTCCCTCCTGGATGGATGATGAAGCGCTGCGCAACCTGGCTGCCTTTATCCTCAGGGCGGCTCAAGTGGCTCCGGGCTGGGGATCCAACGTCATCGGAGGTGGCTGAGGAATCGGGGTTCCCTCCGCCCGTTGCAGGGGTGGTGATAGCCTAGTGAAAAGGGAAGGTGGCGGCCATGCTCCAGAATATCCGCTCCATACTCCTGGGTCTGTGGATACTGGCCCTGCTCGTTTTCCTTGTCCAAAACTGGGGATCCACAGCAGCGGTCGTCGTGGCTGGTCAAGCCGGCGCTGCGATTCCTTTGTCGCTGACGCTGTTCACTGCCTATGGGGTAGGAGTCGGCTTGGGGTTTCTGTATGTGGGCGCTTGGCGGCTGCATGATCAGGCGTTGCAGCGACAGGCAATCCGCAAGTTAAACCAGCTCATCGACCGAGTGCGCTTCTTGGAAGCGCAGATGATTCCCCCCGACCACTATTTGCCTCAAGATCTGCCGGAGTACGAGCCGGATCCCCAGGCAGGTCGCTATTCCTATTCCAATATCCCGCCGGAACGCATTCGCCAACCCGCTGAACCTGAGGAGGAAGACGACACGGCCACTACCCCCAACTGGCGGATAGTCCGACGTCCCTACCCCGGCCAAGAGGAGGAAGAGGAATGGGACTCCTAAGCTGGTGGAGATCTTCTGCCAATCCCTTGCCTGAGCCCGCTCCCCGACCTGAGCCCCAAGGGCAAAATCACTACCTGTTGATCATTTTGGACAGTTGCCGCTTCGACAGCCTGCTGGCTGCCAACCCCAAGCATCTGCTCAAGTTGGGATCCCTGGAAAAGCGTTGGAGCTACGCCTCCTGGACGGCTCCCGCCCATTACAACCTGCTGATGGGCCTGTTGCCTCACACCAGCCCTACCCACGTTTTCGCCTCTGAGCACTACAAGCAGGAGTATTTGCGTTACAACGAGCGCCTCGGCACCCGGCAGCCGATTGAGTTCAAGCATCTGCTGCCTCACCTCTACTTGCCAACGCTCCTGAAGCATCAACTGGGCTACACCACCCATGCCATGGTCTCCCTGCCGGTGCTCAACCCCAGCACTCTGCTCAATCGCGACTTCGATTCCTACCGTCTCATGCCGCGGCACAACGATATGGCGGCCATGGTGGAGCAGTTGCGCTTCGAGCCGGATCGCCCCAGCTTTTACCTATTAAATGTGGGCGAAACTCACTATCCCTACGCCCTGCCCGACGAGGACCCCAGCTCGTGGCCCCGCATCTCTGGGGTCAATGGTGTGTTAAAGCGCCTGGATGAAGGGGAAGAGGCCGGGATCCCCTTTTTCAATTCCGCCCAGTTGGAGGAGCTGCGCCAGCGGCAGATCGAGGCGGTGCGCTACCTAGATGGGGTCTTTGAGCAACTGTTCGATCTGGTTCCCAAAAACACCTACATCACGGTTACTGCCGACCACGGCGAGTTGTTTGGGGAAGGGGGCTACTTTGGCCATGGCCCCATCCAGCACGAAAAGGTGCTAGAAGTGCCTTTCATTGAGGGAAAAATTCGCTAGGACAAGGCCCAGCCCCTCACCCGCGGCCCTCTTCCTCTGGGAGAGGGGAGATGGGGATCGGGGCTAGGTTGCTGCCTGGAAGAGTCGTCTGCGAAAAAGGGGCTAGACCTGCTGGGTCTCTGGCTTGGGCAAGGTGGGATCCCGGTGGGTTTCGATGGGGCTTTTGCCGAGGGAGGTCACCTTCGCAGCAGGGGATAAGCCATCTTCGGCGGCCAAGTCGGCGGAACGGGCAATCTCGTAGAGACTTTTCACCACACTGGTTAGGGGAATGGCAACGATCACGCCCAAGATGCCCCCCAGTTGCGCCCCCACCAATAGGGCAATCAAGATCCACACCGGGTTGAGGCCAATCAGTTCCCCCATTAGCCGGGGAGCGATGACTCGATCCTTGATCTGCTGCACGATCAAGGAGACCAGCACTACCTTGAGGCTGAGCCAGATATCTTGGAAGGCCAGCAGCACTGCTGCCGCGCCGATGCCGATAAAGCCCCCCACTAGCGGGATCACCTCCAGCAGGCCAATCAAGAGGCCAAACAAAAGCCCAAAGGGTACTCGCAGCAGCCCAAACACTGGCACCAGCATCAGGGCCATAATGAACCCCAACACCAACTGGCTGATGAGAAAGTTCTGGAAACTCAGAGCCAGGGCTTCGCCGATGCGCGGCCCCCAGGGCTTGGGGAAGAGGCTGAGCAACCCCTGCCAGAACTGGCCCCCGTAGAGCAGCATGTAGAGGGCCAGCACCAACACCAACACCAAGTCAACCACCTGGTTAAAGGTGCCCAGGAGGATGTCTAGGGATTGGCTGGCAATTTTTTCGGCACTGGCCTGCAGGCGGTTGAGGAGGGTGTTCACCAGCTCCGTCTGGCCGAGGTTGATGTTGCGCTCTGCCGCCCACAGGCTGATTTGATCCAGCCAGCTTTGTAAGGTATCCACCCACTCCGGGATCCGCGCCCCCAACTGCACCACCTGCTTGGCCAGGATGGGCACGATGGCGATCCCTACCAAGGCCAGCAGCACCACCGACAGGGCAAAAACCAGGGTGACCGCCAAACCCCGACTGACCCGATAGCGCTGCAGCACCTGTACCGGATAGTTGAGCAAAAAGGCCAGCACCGCTGCCGTCAGGAGGGTGGTGAGCAGATGGCCAAACAGCCGGCCCACCTGCAGGGCCAGCCAGCCGCTAATGACGATCAAAATCCAGGTGAGCAGCAGCCGCTGCAAAGGTGAGAAGCGATTCATGCCAGGGGGATCCCCAAGAGCCTAAAAACCCAGGATGCTATATCCACTATCCACATAGATCACCTGGCCGGTAATGCCGCTGGCCAGGTCGCTGGCCAAAAAAGCAGCCACATTGCCCACCTCGAGCTGGGTGATATTGCGCCGCAGCGGAGCTTTCTCCTCCACCGCGTGCAGCATGGCATGAAAATCCGAAATCGCCGAAGAAGCCAGGGTGCGAATGGGCCCGGCAGAGATAGCATTCACCCGGATCCCGGCAGGGCCCAGCTCGGCCGCCAGGTAGCGAACACAGGTTTCCAGGCCCGCTTTGGTGACAGCGGCCATGTTGTAGTTGGGCACCACCCGCACGCCCCCCAGATAGGTGAGGGTGAGGATGCTGCTGCCGGCTCTCAAGAGGGGCTTGGCGGCCCGGCAGAGGGCAATCAGGGAGTAGGTGCTCACATCCATGGCCAGGGCAAACCCCTCCCGCGAGATATCGCTAAAGTTGCCGCTCAGCTCTTCTTTTTTAACGAAAGCCAGGCAGTGAACCAAGATATCGACCTGACCCCATTTTTGGGCCACCCCTTGAAACAGATCGTTGATCTGCTGGTCGCTTTGCACATTGCAGGGAAGGAGAAAGTCGGGCTGTAGGGGCTCGGTTAGTTGCTGAACTTTGGTCTTGAAACGATCCCGCTCGTCTGGCAAGTAGGTAACCCCCAACGTAGCTCCCGCTTTGTGCAGTTGCTGGGCAATGCCCCAGGCGATGGAGCGCTCGTTGGCAATGCCAGTTACCAAGGCTTTCTTTCCGGTCAGATCTAGCATAAGGAGACCCAAGAGTAGGGGTACATGCCTATCCATCCTCCCACACAGGTGGAGGGATCCCTTAGCTGGGCTGATAGGTGGAAGCCACGTGCAATTCTTTGAGCTGCTTGGGCTCGACGCCGGCAGGGGCGCCGGTGAGCAAACACCTAGCCTGCTGGGTTTTGGGAAAGGCGATGACATCGCGGATGGAATCTTCCCCCGCCAGCAGCATCACCAGCCGGTCTAGGCCGTAGGCGATGCCCCCGTGGGGCGGCGTGCCGTACTCAAAGGCTTCTAGCAAAAAGCCAAACTTGTCCCGCGCCTGCTCAGGGGTGAGGCCGATGGCCTGGAAAACCTGCTCCTGGATCTCCCGCTGGTAGATGCGCAGGGATCCCCCGCCCACTTCCACGCCGTTCCAGACCAGGTCGTAGGCCTGGGCCCGCGCCGTTTTTAGGTCGGCCAAGTCGTCGGGGTGGGGAGCGGTAAAGGGGTGGTGCAGGGCTTCTAGGCGGTTTTCCTCGGCGTTGAACTCAAACATGGGGAAATCGGTGATCCAGAGAAGATTCAAGGCGTTCTCCGGGATCAAGCCTAGCTCCTGGCCCAGGTGCAGCCGCAGGCGGCCCAGCGACTCGTTGACCACGGCAGCCGGCCCCGCCCCAAACAGCAGCAGATCCCCTGGCTTGGCGTTGGTCATCTGCAGCAACTGCTTCTCCTGCTCAGGGCTAAGGCTTTCCTTGAGGGCACCAATGGTATCGAGGCTGCCGGCGCGCACCCGAATGAAGGCCAGGCCGCCCGCCCCGTACTGGGTAACCAGCTTGAACAGATCGCCGCCGGGCTTGATGCGGGTGTTGGAGATCCTCTCGTCGCCGCCGGGCACCGGCAGAGCCTTGATCACTCCCCCCTGCTGCAGGGCTTTGGCAAAGACTTGAAAGCGGGATCCCTGAAACACCCCCGAAACATCCACCAACTCCAGCCCAAAGCGGGTGTCGGGTTTGTCGGAGCCGTAGCGGGCCATAGCCTCGGCGTAGGTCAGCCGCGGGAAGGGACGGGGCAGGTCGATCCCTTTGACAGTTTTGAAGATGTGGCCGATGAGCCGCTCGTTGAGCTCCAAGATTGCCTCCTGATCCAGGAAGCTCATCTCCATGTCCAACTGGGTAAACTCCGGCTGGCGATCTGCCCGCAGATCTTCATCCCGAAAACAGCGGGCAATTTGGTAGTAGCGATCCACGCCAGCCACCATCAGCAACTGCTTAAAAAGCTGGGGCGACTGCGGCAGGGCAAACCACTCGCCGGGGTTGACGCGGCTGGGCACCAAGTAATCTCTGGCACCTTCGGGGGTGGAGCGGGTGAGGATGGGGGTCTCCACCTCGATAAAGCCTTCTTCGTCCTCCAGAAAGCGGCGAATGGCCTTGATCACCTGGTGGCGCAGTTGCAGGTTGCGGGACAAGCGCTCCCGCCTTAAGTCCAAGTAGCGGTAGCGCAGGCGAATCTCCTCCCGCACCTCTTCCCCTTCTTCCCCCGAGACACTGAAGGGAAGCTGCTTGCCCACGCGGCTGAGAATTTCCAGCTCTTCTGCGTAGACCTCCACTTCGCCGGTGGGCAGGCGGGGGTTAAAGGAGTCTTCAGGCCGCTGCTGAACCCTACCTGTGACCCGCACTACGTATTCGCTGCGCACCTCCTTAGCCAGCTCATAGGAGAGGGGGGTCTTCTGGGGATCCGCCACCAGTTGCACAATGCCGGAGCGATCCCGCAGATCGAGAAAGATCACGCCCCCGTGGTCGCGGCGGCGGTCGATCCAGCCGTAGAGGGTGACACTCTGGCCGATGTGAGCTGGGCGCACTTGGCCACAATAGAGGGAACGGGGCGGGCGACGGATAGCAGCAGGCATGGACGCGGTAAGAAAACAAGGGTCTGAGCCCCTATCATACAAAACTCAGCCCCCCTGCCTCGATTCTGCCCCTCAAGGACAATCAGGGGATCCGCCCAAGGCCCCCACAATCGTGCAGGTGTTGTGGCGCATCATAGCGATGTAGGTTTCGGCACCGCTGCCTGGCTCCCCTAGGGAGTCCGAGTACAGTTCCTGTTCGGCCACCTGGACTCCCGCTTCGGCGGCCACCGTTTGGATGAGAGCGGGGTTAAGGGTGGTCTCGGCAAAAACCGCCGGCACCCCCAGGGCGCGGATCTCCTCCACCAACCGAGCCACCGTCTGGGCGCTGGGCTGTTCCTCGGTGCTGATCCCCAAGAGGGATCCCCCCATCTTCAGGCCGTAGGCTTGGGTGTAGTAGGCAAAGGCAGCGTGGGTGGTCACCAAAACCCGGTTGCCAGGGGGAATGGTCTGAATCTGCTCCGCGATCCAGGCGTGGAGCTCTTCCAGCTCCGCCCGATAGGCGGCGGCATTGGCCTGAAAAAAAGCCGCTTCGCCGGGCACCTGTTCCGCCAGCTCCTGGGCAATGGGCTCCACCATGAGGATGACGTTTTCCACATTGCCCCATACATGGGGATCCGGCGTCGGGATCCCGTCCTCATCGGTGACGATGGGGTCGAGGATCTCGGCCAGGGCAACCCGCCGCGCCCGTTGAGCAGCAGCGTTGACGAGACGAATCAACCCCGCCTCCAAGTTGTAGCCGTTGTAAAACACCAGATCCGCCTGCTCGAGAGCTGCGGCATCTGCCGGTGTCGGCTCATAGACGTGGGGATCCTGTCCCGGCTGCAGCAGGCTGCTGAGCTGGATGCGATCTTGACCCACCTGCTCTACCCAATCGGCAATCAGAGTGGTGGTAGCCACAACGCGGGGACGTGCCACAGCCAAGCTGGCCAGAGATGTCCAACCGCCCATCAGCAGGCCAAGCCCCACCACCAAGCGGCACAAAGAAAAGATCTTAGTTTTCATAATTGTTTCACTATTTGAGTTTCCCCTTAGGGTACACTGGTCTTGGCGAAAATGAAAGGAAAATGAAAAAGCCAGCGATTGCTCTCCCTCTTCGTCCGGCCTCTCTGGTGGTGCGGGATCTGACGGTGCGCTATGGCAAGTTGCTGGCGTTGGAGCGGATCAGCGCCGAGATCCGGCCAGGGTGCATCACGGGCATCCTGGGCCCCAACGGGGCTGGCAAAAGCAGCTTTCTCAAGGCGCTGCTGGGGTTGGTGCCAAAAGAGGGGGGCGAGGTGCGCTACGGCGGCCAGGCGCTGCGGGGGGAGCAGGTGGCCTATGTGCCGCAGCGGTCGGCCATCGACTGGAGCTTTCCGGCCACGGTGTGGGATGTGGTGCTGATGGGACAGGTGAGAGCTGCCGGCTGGTTGCGCCGCATCGGTCCGCAAGGTCGGGAGCGGGCAGCGCAAGCTCTGGAGCGGGTGGGGATGGGGGCCTATCGGGATCGGCCCATTGGTCGGCTATCAGGGGGACAGCAGCAGCGGGTGTTTTTGGCGCGGGCTCTAGCGCAGGCAGCCGAGATCTACGCCCTGGACGAGCCGCTGGCCGGGATCGACCAGCCCAGCGAGGCCATCGTGTTTCAGGTTTTGCGGGAGCTGGCCGACGCCGGCCATATCGTGATGGTGGTGCACCACGACCTGGGGCAGGCGCTGGCCCACTTTGATGAGGTGCTTCTCCTCAACCGCGTCCTGATTGCCCAGGGATCCCCGCAGCAGGTGCTGCAGCCGCAGGTGTTGCAGCGGGCCTATGGCCGCATCCTGCCTTTGGACTCAGCTGCCTAGGGGGTGAGGGGTGGTATGGAAGGGCTCTGGCACACCCTGGCGGATCCCTTGCGGTTTGCCTTTATGCAGCGGGCTCTGCTGGTGGCGGTGGCCATCGGCGTTCTCTGCGCGGTGGTGGGCAGCTATTTGCTGGTGCAAAGCTTGGCCCTCCTGGGGGATGCCCTCAGCCATTCGCTGCTGCCGGGCCTGGCCATTGCCTACCTGCTGGATCTCAACCTCTTTGTCGGTGCCTTCGTGGCGGGGTTACTGAGCGCCCTGCTCATCCAGTGGATCCGCTCCGCCACCCCCCTCAAGCCCGATGCGGCCATGGGGATCGTCTTTTCTGCTTTTTTTGCCCTAGGGATCCTCTTAATCACGTTAATCCAACGGCGGGCCCGCATCGATCTCAACCACTTCCTCTTCGGCAACCTCCTGGGGGTGAGCGCCGCTGATGTGTTGACAGTGGTGGGCATCACCGTCCTGGTGCTGGGATTGGTGGCCCTCTTTTTTAAGGAGCTGACCTTCTACAGTTTCGATCCCCTGGGGGCCAAGGCAGCCGGCCTGCCTACTGCAGGGTTGGGATGGGGGCTGATGGCGCTCACCTCCCTCACTCTGGTGGCCAGCATGAAGGCGGTGGGGGTGCTGCTGGTGCTGGCCATGCTCATCACGCCAGCAGCAACAGCTTACCTGCTGGCGCCTCGCCTGCACCAGGTAATGCTGCTGGGATCCCTCTTTGGCGTCAGCGCTAGCCTGCTGGGGATGTACGCTAGCTACTACCTCAACGTCGCCTCCGGCCCGGCCATTGTCTTGGTGGCCTCCGTCTGGTTTGGCTTAGCCTTTCTGGCCAGAGTCATCTTCGGCCAAAGCTAAAGGCCGGGGAGAGAAGAGAGGGATCCCCGGCCCAGAGCCTATCCGATTAGAAGCGGGAAGAACGGCTATCCCGCCTGCCGCCGCCTGCGCCGGCCTGACGCGGCATTGCCTTGTTAACCCTCAGATCCCGGCCCATCCAGGTGGCGCCATCCAACTCGTCGATGGCTTTCTGCTCGTCGGCCTCGTTTTCCAGGTCCACGAAAGCAAAGCCCCGCTTGCGGCCCGTCTCCCGATCCACTGGCAGCTTAATTTGCTTGACGGTGCCGTACTCGGAAAACACAAGCCGTAGGTCTTCTTCACTGGCTTTGAAGGACAAGTTGCCCACAAAAATGGTCATAACGTAGCGAACTCCGAACCTTAACCTTTTAGCGCTCAGTTCGGAAGCTCACCTGGTTAGACCATTGGCTCAATCCGAACCTGATGCCAACCACATCTTAGTCTCCCCGACGGCATTTGCAAACTACCTGTTCAAGATCTTTCTCCAGGAACTTGCAGAAGCTTTTTTGAACTAGGAAATTAAGGATCCCAACTTTTAGCGGTGCTTGTCCTGTCCCAGGGGTTGGCGTTTGGGAATGCCGGGAGGACGGGGATAGCAAGCTGGTGTGGGGGCAACTTTCTCCACCAGCAGGCAATGCCGTATCCCGTGGCTGCGGGGGGTAGTGAAGGCTTCGACGTGGATCAGCTTCCCCCCCAGGAGAGAAAGGGCTCGCTCCAGAGTTTGGGCTTCTGCCTCGGTCCAATGGCCGCGGTAGAGAATGGCGCGTCCCCCCACCTTGAGCAGGGGCAGACAATACTCGGCGCAAACCTCCGCCGCTGCCAGGGCTCTGGCCAGGGCCAGATCGTAGCTGCCGCGTTCCTGCGGGTCTTGCCCCCAGATTTCGGCTCGCTGGGCCACCGCCCGCGCCTGGGTCAGGGAGAGCTGCTGCAGGGCCTCTTGCACAAAGGCAATCTTGCGTTGGCTGCTGTCCAGGAGGGTGAAGCTGGCCTGGGGCAGGGCAATTTGGGCCGGGATCCCTGGAAACCCTGCCCCGGTGCCGATGTCGATGCCCCGCCAGGGCCGAGCTTGAATCGCCGCCCAGGATCCCAGCAAGCGTAGGCCCCGCAGCGAGTCCCACAGGTGTTTCTCCCAAAAATCGATGGGAGCGGTGATGCGGGTCAGGTTCTGGGTGCGGTTTCCGGCCATCACCAGGGGATAGAGCTGTTGCAGTTGCTGCCGCTGCGGCTCAGAAGGCTGCCAGCCCAGCTCCGCCAGCCAGCTCTCCCAGAGGGCCTCCAGTTCGGGGGGCTCAGAGGTAGGCGGGGCAGCCTTCTTCATCCCAGGGATCCCAGCCATCGCGATCCCAGTTGCAATCCGGCAGGAATGGCTCGGTCGGCCCAGCCTTTCAGCTCTTGGGTCAAGCCCTGCAAAGATCGGTCGGCGCCCAGCAGCTCCTGGTTCAAGCACACCAGCTCCTGCAAATCCAGCTCCTGGCAGTTGGCCCAATCTTCTGCCAGCAAGTTGATCGGCTGGGGCTGAGCTTGCAACGGCTGCTGGGCAGCCAACTCCAGCTCTATATCCAAAAGCACCTGCTCCAGCCGTTCTACCCGCTCTTGCATCTGGGCCAATAAGGCCGCCAACTGCTGACAGCAATGGTGAACCCGCTGAGCATAAACCTTGAGCGGCAGCGTCAGCGGCAGCAGCGACTCAGACAACAGTTGAATCAGGTGCTGGGCCTCCAGTTCTTCCAGTTGCAGATCTTGCCAAATGGCATGGTAAAAATGGAGTGAGCGACGACAGGTTTCCAGGCGCTGGTAGCAGGGCTGCAATACAGAGCTGCGCAACTCCTGCAGATAATCGGCCCACAGTTGTCCGGCCTCTACCACCCAACCCGTTTGCAGAAAACTCCACCCCTGGGCCAGCAGCCAACTGATCACCAGGCCTGCCAACAACTGCGGCTTTTGCTGGGCCAGAAAAGGCAGAAGATGCTCTCCCCAAATCGCCAACCCCAGCCAGAGCAGAGCGGCCAAAGCCAAGTGGGGCAAGCTGATCATCTGGGCCAGAAGCTGAGCAGAACCTGCGGATCCCTGGGGAAGTCGGCGCTGCCGCAGCATCCAGATGAGCCCTGCACCCAAGCTGTACAGCCCTCCCCCCAACAGCGGGATCACCACCAACCACAGGGGTTGCCCCCTCCACAGGTGCGACAATAGCCCAGCCTGGCCCGGCGCATCCCAACTGAGCAAATACACAGCCAACAAAGCCAAAACCACACCCCACCCCTGCTGCCGTTGGAGGCGGCGGGCCAGCAGGCGGCGGCGACGACGAAGATAGGTTTGAAAGGATTCAGCCACAATGGACATAAAACGATGGATCGCAGATCCCTGCCAATATCCCCACCGGTCTGGATCGCCTCCTTACGATCATAAGTCTTGACTCAGCCCTGGCGTCTCTGGGTTCACTATTGCGATTGTTACTGGGAGTCATCGCTTGGCTGGCGGGGCAGGGCTCATCAGACAGTTTTTCAGAGAAGTTCTGTTCTCAAAGCGGGCCTGGGAGAGGCTGTCCAGGACAGGCGGCTGCAAGAAAATCCCCCATCCCTGCTACGATGGAAAGGTCCTTAACGTTTCTTATCCACAGCCAAGTTGGTTTCTTGGTTCGGGTTTTCTCTTCTGCACTGTGCGAGGTTTTGTGAGCGCTTCTGCATCTCTCCTTAGCTCTGACCTGTCTCTCTCCCCCCTCAAGGTGCAGCGCCAGATGATCGTTATTCTCGACTTTGGATCCCAGTACTCGGAGCTCATTGCCCGTCGTATTCGCGAAACCCACGTCTATTCGGAAATCCTTTCCTACCGCACCACCGCTGAACACCTGCGGCAAATACGGCCCCAGGGCATCATCCTCTCCGGCGGCCCCAACTCGGTCTATGAGCCGGGCGCTCCTGCTTGTGACCCGGAGATCTGGAACTTAGGGATCCCCATCCTGGGCGTATGCTATGGCATGCAGCTCATGGTGCAGCAGTTGGGGGGCAAGGTGGAGCCAGCCCAGAAGGGGGAATACGGCCGTGCCGCCCTGCACATTTTGGATCCCACCGACCTGCTCACCAACTTGCCGGAAAACAGCATTATGTGGATGAGCCATGGGGATGCGGTGACCGAGTTGCCGCCAGGTTTTCACGCCCTGGCCGCCACGGACAACACCCCCTTTGCCGCCATTGCCAACCCGGCGCGTCGTCTGTACGGAGTGCAATTTCACCCAGAGGTGGCCCACTCGCAGGCGGGTGCCTTTCTCATTCGCAATTTTGTCTACCACATCTGCGGCTGCGAGCCCACCTGGACAACGGAAGCTTTTCTGGAGGAGGCGATTCGGGAAGTCCGGGCCCGTGTGGGCGACAAGAAGGTGTTGCTGGCTCTCTCCGGCGGGGTGGATAGTTCCACTCTGGCTTTTTTGCTGCACAAGGCCATCGGCGACCAGCTCACCTGCGTCTTCATCGATCAGGGGTTTATGCGCAAGGATGAGCCGCAGCGGCTGCTGCGCCTTTTCCAGGAACAATTTCACATCCCTGTCCACTACGTAGATGGCCAGGAGCGCTTCCTCCAACAGTTGAAGGGAGTTACCGACCCGGAAGAGAAACGCAAGCGCATTGGGGCAGAGTTTATTCGCGTCTTTGAGGAAGAATCCCAGCGGCTGGGCCCCTTCGAGTACTTAGCCCAGGGTACTCTTTACCCCGATGTGATCGAGTCGGCCAATACCAATGTGGATCCGGTGACCGGAGAGCGCATCGCCGTCAAGATCAAAAGCCACCACAATGTCGGCGGCCTGCCGGAAAATCTGCGCTTTAAGCTGGTAGAACCTCTGCGCAAGCTTTTCAAGGATGAGGTGCGGCAACTGGCCCGCTCGCTGGGTTTGCCGGAAGAAATTGTTGGCCGCCATCCTTTCCCAGGGCCGGGCCTGGCCATCCGCATTGTGGGCGAGGTCACCAAGGAGCGTCTGGAAACCCTGCGCGAGGCTGACATGATTGTCCGCCAGGAGATCAACCGCTCCGGCTACTACCCCAAGCTGTGGCAAGCCTTTGCCGTGCTGCTGCCGGAAGTGCGCTCGGTGGGGGTGATGGGGGATAAGCGCACCTATGCTTGCCCGGTAGTAGTACGATTGGTTACCAGCGAAGACGGCATGACGGCGGATTGGGCCAGGGTGCCCTATGACCTCTTGGCCACCATCTCCAACCGCATTGTCAACGAGGTGCCCGGCGTCAACCGTGTGGTTTACGACATCACCTCCAAGCCGCCAGGCACCATCGAGTGGGAGTGATGCGGGTCAGGCGGGATCCCTTGCCTCTGGCCTCAAGGCCGGCCTGGATCAATCACCTATGGCCTGCTTCTGGCAGGGAATAGGAAGGGCTTGAACTGAAGGGCTGAGCGGCTTGGACTTCCATGCGAGCCAGGGTTGTGGCCGCGTCGGCCAGTTGTAGGGCCAGGTTGGCACGGCTAATCGGATCCCGGGCATTCCAGAGATCTTGTCCCAAACAAAACACTCGATAGCGAAAAGCTTTGATGGAGTGCGATGGGATCACTTTGACGGTCATGGTTACAACCTTTTTTCCACAGCAATCTGAGCGTTCAGCAGAACCCGCTCGGGCTCAAGGTAAACAAATGTTACCAAAACAACTTCGTCGGCACCCCTAATCGCAACTGGGCAGGTGGCTTTTGGCGGCTCCACCTGTTCATGCCGTACCCCCACAGTGTATTCTCCAATCGGCAGGTCATCAAAGCCGGCGTCGGCGTAGATTAACTCGATGGTTTCTTCCGCAATCAGTTGCCCCTCCCGCTCCAGAAAGGCGACAAAAGGGATCCCGTCGATGGAAGTGAGGGCGTTGTTGGCCTGGTTGCGGATCATCACAAAAATGTCGGACATGGCTGGGATGCCCTCTCTCAAGGCTCCCCTCGCGAGGCTGGGGGAACGGGGCCCGACGCTTCTAAGCTGCCATCCAGTTCTTAGCCCTGGACGGGTGCAGGGACAAGACAGGCTTCCAACTTTTGCCGCAGCTTGGCCGTATCGAGGTGCTGGCCGATGAGCACCAACTGGTTTTTGGGCTGGCGAGGCCATGCATCGCTACTGAGGGTGTAGCGCCGACCGCTGAGGTGGAAGATATGTCGCTCTGGGCTTTCTTCAAACCACAGGATCCCTTTGGCCCGAAAGACTGCCTCGGGCAACTCATTGAGAAAGTTCTGGAAGGCGTCTAGAGAAAAGGGGCGATCGCTCTCAAAAGCCAGGGAGTTAAAACCATCAACCTCGATGTGGCTGCGGTGCGAGTGGCCATGCTCGTGGCCGTGTTCGTGGTCGTGCTCATGGTTATGCTCATGGTCATGCTCGTGCCCATGCTCAGTGTCGTGAGCCTCCTCCTGAGGCAGAGAGCTGGACTGAAACAGATCTGTATCCAGGATCAGCTCCAGGGGCACTGCGCTGTTGACCGTGCGCAAAATGCGGGCATCTTCCTTGATCTCGCGGATGCGTTTTTCCAAGCGTTCGATTTCCGCCGGCTCAACCAAGTCCGTTTTGTTGAGGAGAATGACATCCCCATAGGCAATTTGGCTGTAGGCGACGTCGCTGTTGAACAGGTCGGGGGCGAAGTTAGTAGCATCCACCAGCGTGATGATCGAGTCCAGTCGTGTCAGATCCCGCAGTTCTGGCCCCAAAAAGGTGAGGGCAACCGGCAAGGGATCCGCCAGTCCTGTGGTCTCCACCACCAGGTAGTCGATTTTGTCGGAGCGCTCCATCAGGCGCAGCACGCTCTCGACAATGTCGTCGCGGATGGTGCAGCAGATGCAGCCGTTGTTGAGCTCTACGAGGTCTTCTTCGCTGGAGACAATCAGCTCGCCGTCGATGCCAATCTCCCCAAATTCGTTGACCAGTACCGCTGTGCGCATCCCCTTCTGGTTGCGCAGGATGTGGTTGAGCAGGGTGGTTTTCCCACTGCCCAAAAAACCCGTGATGATGGTAACGGGTAAGCCTCGCTTGGGCACTTCAATGGTGGGGGTCATAGAGAACCGCGATCTGCTAAGGGAGAACCCTTCCACTCTATCCTCTGGAAGGCCGCTCTATGAACTACCCCACCGCGTAGGCGGGTGGGGTTTCCTCACCCGCTTGACAGCAGAGCTTTCGTCTCTTCTTCTGCCCCAGTTGCTTCAGGGATCCCGTGTACCGGGTCTCTGAAGTAGAGCTGAAGCATCCAAGACTCACGAGGCGGGTTCCCAGCCCCGGTTGCT
>NZ_JANSJN010000032.1:15309-24690 GCF_047462555.1 Synechococcus sp. B60.1 | reverse complement strand
TCCAGTGATCCCCCTCAGAGGTATGAGCAATATCCCTCCTACCCAAATCCACGCCCATTGCCTTGACGGCGTGCTCCGGTTCCGGCACCTCAGATTCCACGCCAATCTGGATGAAGGAGGAACCGTCTTGGCGTTTGACCAACGTGGCTGCTTTGGGATGAGAGCCTGTGAGCCTGCCCCGCTAGTAGGAGCCAACATCCAGCTCAAAGCGTTCGCGTCTCTCAACGGTGGTCAGCGACACCGTCCAGTCCCTCTCCCGGAAAGAGAAGATGCGGGCATCGTAGGTAACAAAGCCAGACTTGAACGCCTTGACGGGACGGTTTTTCTGCTGGGCAAGCTTGCGGGCACCGGCTAACCGTCGGAACACTTGTTGAGTGAGATTACTGGACAGCCCGAAGCGTGCACGGACTTCGCGATAGCATAAGAAGTGGAGCTTGACAAGGTTGGCTATATTCTCTGGCGTGTTTTGGTTGACCCAGTAAGGCCTCCGGCCCGCGGGCGCGAGGAGTGCTTGTGCAAAAGCAGACAAGGTCGCATCCAGCTTGGCGGCTTGTGACGCAGACACCTTGAGCTTGCAGGAGATAGTCAGGACTTGGGTCATGCCAAGCCTATTAGCGTTATCCCTCCCCGCCGTATAGACGCTGGAGTATCCAGCGCATTCAGATGACCCCTGTTGAGCGTGCCCAGTGGCTGAAGGGGCAAACCCTGTTTCAAAGCCTGGCGCTGGAGAGCTTGTATCCTCTGGCGGAGCACCTCCAGGAGCAACCCTTTTGCCAAGGAGAGGTTTTGGCGGAGGCAGGAACCACCCCGGCTGGGATCCAGATTTTGCTAGAGGGGCGCTGGGAAGAACGGGATCCCCATTCCGGGGAGGTTCTCAACCTGCTGCCTGGCGCGGTGGCTCATCTGGGGGAAGTCCTGGCGGAGCAGCCGCTGCGGCGGGATCTGGTGGCCGTTTCCCCAGGGATCCGGGGTTGGATCCCGGCTGCGGTGGTACGTCGTTGGCTGGCAGAGCACTCGGGGCAATTGGCCGAGGCTCTGGCCCAGGCTCAAGAGCGCCTCAGCTACGAGCAGGAGCGGCAAGTGGCTTTGCGCCCCTACCTGGTGCCGAAGGTGGAGCGGGGGATCGTCGGCTCCAGCCGCTATGCGGTGCGCCTGCGGCAGCAGATTAAAGAGGCAGCCCAGAGCAGCAAGCCGGTGTTGATCTTTGGGGAGCCGGGCCTGGAAAAAGACAACGTCGCCGCCCTGATCCATTTTGGATCCCCGCGGCGGCGCCAGCCCATGATCAAGGTGGATTGCAGCGCCCTGCAGGCCAGTGGGGCAGACTTGTTCGGACGGGCGGGGGGCAAACCGGGGTTGCTGGAGTGGCTGGGAGAGGGCACGCTGCTGTTGAACAACCTGCATGAGCTGCCCGCCGAGCTGATGCCCAAGTTGCTGCGCCTGCTGGAGACGGGATCCTACACCCCTGTGCAGCGGGGGGAAGGGGATCCGGGAGAGGAGCGCCCCTGTCGCTGTCGTCTGCTGATGGTGTCAGAACGGCCCATCCCCGCCCTCGACCCCTGGGTGATGGCCATCAAAGTGCCGCCGCTGCGGGTGCGCAAGGCCGATATCAAAGCCATGGCCGACTATTTTCTCAGCCTCTACAGCCGCCGGCGCGGGATCCCCAAGCCCAAGCTCTCGCCGGAGGCGCTGCGCCGCTTGCAGAGCTACGACTTTCCCGGCAACTCGCGGGAGCTGCGCAGCCTGGTCGAGCGGGCGGCAGTGCAGGCCGCGGGGGCGAGCGTGCTGGGGGAAGAGGTGTTTTGGGCTTCCCAGCCTCGGGGCAAGCGGTTTCGCCTCAACCTGCTCAACGCCTATCCTCGCTTGCGTCGCCTGCTGCGCAGCCCTTGGTGGCCGGATCGCCTCAACTACGGCCTGGTGCTGCCTCTCTACACGCTGGTGGTGTTTCTCCTCTTCTGGGGGCCTCAGGATCGGGCCCACAATGTGGGGTTGAATCTTTTCTGGGCCTGGTGGTGGCCGGTGGTGCTGCTGGTGTTCCCCTTTTTGGGGCGGGTGTGGTGCGCCATCTGCCCCTTCATGATCTACGGGGAGCTGGTTCAGCGGCTATCTTTGTGGCTTTGGCCGCGGCAGTTGCGGAAATGGCCGCGACAGCCGGCGGAGCGCTGGGGGGGCTGGGTGCTGTTTGCCGGGTTCGCGTTGATTTTCCTGTGGGAGGAGATCTGGGATCTGCCCAACACGGCTTACCTGTCGGGGTGGCTGCTGCTGCTGATTACCGCCGGAGCGGTGGTCTGCTCACTGGTGTTTGAGCGGCGGTTTTGGTGTCGCTACCTCTGCCCGATTGGGGGCATGAACGGCCTTTATGCCAAGCTCTCGATGACGGAGCTGCGGGCCCAGCAGGGCACCTGTTTGGCAGAATGCACCACCTACCAGTGCTACAAAGGTGGGCCCGAGAAAGGGGAAGGCATGGCGACGGGAGGCTGTCCTCTCTACTCCCATCCGGCGCAACTGCAAGACAACAAAGATTGCGTCCTCTGCATGACTTGTCTCAAGGCTTGTCCCCATCGCTCGGTGGAGTTCAACCTGCGCCCGCCTGGGATCGAGCTGTGGACCACCCATACGCCGCGCACCTCTGAAACTGCCCTGTTGCTGTTGCTGCTGGGGGGCATCTATCTCCATTGCCTGCCCCAGATAGCGGAGCGCCTCTCCTGCTGGGGCTTGCGCTGGGATCTACGGCAGTTTTGGCCCCACCTGGGGGCTGCCTTGCTGGCTTTGAGCCTCCCCAGCCTCGTGCCCTTGGCAGCCTGGGGGCTGGCGGGGCTGGCCTATAAGCTAGGCCAGGGGACGCGACCCCGACCCTTTGCGGAGATGATCTACGGCTATTTGCCGCTGGTTTTGGGAGGAACGTTGGCCTTCTATTGGCCCCTGTTTTTGACGGAGGCAGGCCAGGTGCTGCCGGTAACTTGGGCAACTTTCTTCCAGACGGGATCCGCTCTTCCCGTGCTGTGGCAGGCCCACCCAGCGGTGATCCAGTTTCTTCAGGGATCCACCCTGATCCTGGCTTTGCTCCTGTCGTGGGCCCTCACCGGCAAAATTGCCCGCCGCAGTTTGCAGTGGCCCTACCATCTGGCCGCCCTAGGGCTGGAGGTGAGCTTGTGGCAGGTGCTGGGAATTTGATTTCAACCCCTTTCCCCGACAGGGGGCAGCGGATCCCAGGTATCTTGCCAGCGCAAAGCCGCTTGCCGTAGCTGCGCCAAGTTGGCTGATCCGGTGCAAAAAGCGGCGATCCTCAGCTCCTCGATTACGGCCCGGAAGCTGTCCACCACCGCCTGGGCCCGCCCTTGGAAGACGGCGTGGAGAGCGGGAGCGGCCATGCCGACCACATCGGCCCCCAAGCGGATGGCTTTGGCTGCATCGATGCCAGTGCGGATGCCGCCGCTGGCCACCAGAGGCAGGTTGGGCAGGAAGCGGCGGATTTCCAGCAGAGCCAAGGCTGTCGGGATCCCCCAGTCCCGGAAGCTGTGGGCAATGCGTTTCTTGAGGGGATCCCTTTGGCGATGGGCTTCCACCTCGCTCCAGCTCGTCCCCCCTGCCCCGGCCACATCCAGGGCGGACACACCACACTCGGCCAGCCGCCGGGCTACTTGGGCGCTGAGACCATTGCCCACTTCCTTGACCAGCACTGGCACCGGCAACTGGTTCACCAACTGCTCGATGCGGCAATAGAGGTTGCGCCAATCGCGATCCCCCTGGGGCTGAACCGCCTCCTGCAGTGGGTTGAGGTGCAAAATCAGCGCATCTGCCTCGATCATCTCCACCGCCCGCCGCGCCTGCTCCAGCCCATAGCCGTAGTTGAGCTGCACAGCGCCCAGGTTGGCCAAAAGCAGAATATCCGGAGCTACTTGCCGCACCTGGTAAGTCCGGGCCAGCTCCGGGTGTTCTAGAGCTGCCCGCTGGGATCCCACCCCCATGGCAATGCCCAGCTCTTGAGCGGCAGCCGCCAGGTACAGGTTCAACTCCTGGGCAGTGTCTGTCCCCCCGGTCATGCTGCTAATCAGCAGAGGGGCCTGCAGGCGCTTTCCCAGAAACTGGCAACTGAGATCGATCTCCGGCAGCAGCAGCTCCGGCAACGCCACATGCTCGAAGAAAAAGCGCTCAAAGCCGGTGCGGATCCCTTTGGCGTTGACGTCCTGCTGCAAAACAATGTCTAGGTGATCCTGCTTACGTTCGGAGATAGGGGATGGAGAATCGGCCATGGTCTGGATAGAGGGTTGTCCAACCGGTAGCGGGCGAACAACATTGTCCGAAGGTGGCCCGCTGTCTATGATGAGGGCGGGATCCAACCTAGTAGCCATGCAACCTTTGCACATCTTGCTGGCAGAAGGCAACCCTCATCTGCGCAGCTTGCTGGGTTGGCATCTGCAACAGGCGCAGCACCGGGTTTGGGAAGCGGAGACCATTCGCCAGGCCAAAACCCTGCTGCAACAGCAGCCTGTCCACCTCTTGATTTTGGATGCGGAGCTGTCCAGCCGTGCCGGGCTCCAACTATGCCGCTGGGCGCATCGCCATTGCGATGTGTTGATTTTGCTCCTCTCCCAACGGGGATCCGAAGCCGACATCATCGCTGGGCTGGAGGCAGGCGCAGACGACTACCTCACCAAGCCCCTTAGCCTGCCCCTTCTGGATGCCCACATTCAGGCCCTGACCCGTCGGCTGTGGCGCAGCCTTCCCCCCACCTTCCTGCAGTATGGGGATCTGAAAATCGATCTGGTGCAGCGGCGCGTCACCCTGGCCGGTCAAGGCATCGACCTCACCCCGCAGGAGTTTAGCCTACTGATGGTGCTGATCCAGGCCGATGGGGATCCTCTCTCGCGGCAAGAGCTGCTGGAGCGGGCTTGGCCCGATTCCACCGCCAACCCCCGCACCGTCGATACCCACATCCTCTCCCTACGCAAAAAACTAGAGGGGAATCCGCACCAACCCCGCCTCATTCACACTGTGCGCCAGGTTGGCTACTGCTTTGGCCTAAAGCCGCCTCCTCCGTCGCAGCAGCCGAGTCGAGCCAGCGGCGCAGCTGCTCCAGGATCTGGGCTTCCACAGCGGCGTCGTAGAGCCGCAAAGTTAGGCGAGGCACCCGCAAGGAAGCGGTAATTCGCCCTGCCGGCAGATCCAACCACACCAGCTGTTTTTGAAAGCAGCGGCAGGTGGCCCCTATCTCCTGCGCCAGCTCTTCCACCTCCGGCCAGCTCAGGCAGCGCGGCAGCAGCAGGTCTGTGGCCCAGCCCCTTCCACACTCTCGCCGCCTCAGGATGCGCACCTGCATGGATCCCTAAATCCGCTCGGCGTAGAACTCACACCAGGGATCCCCTTTCTCTCTGGCTTTGGTCTCCTTCCCGTAAAACAGCCCACCCCGCTGGAAGAGGCGGTTGTAGAAGACTTGATCCAGAATCGGCTTCTGCTGAATGTTGCCGTTGTAAACCAGGTTCATCAGCGCCGGCACCGCCCCTTGGGCAAAATAGCAGCTCGGATAGTCTGCCCGTGGGTAGGAAGCCAAAAAGTAGTTGGTCTCGTAGTTGCCGTCAATAGCCACCCGGCAGGAATGATCGCTCACCACCTCCAAAGCCTGCCAACGACCGAACCCCAAGCTGCTGGTTACGGCATAGGCCCCGTGGATCCAGTCGGTATCCTTTTCCAGCATTGGCCCCACAAGGGTTTCCCACTCCAGCGACTCCATGATGTTGCCCAAGGTGTAGAAGACACAGACATGGCCCGATTCGCGCACCAGATCCTCTGCCACCTGCTGCAGACCGGGTTGCACTGCTTTCAGCTCTTCCAAAAAGCGGTACTGGATGCGGTTGTAGTAATTGGCAGGCATGCGCGTGAGCAGCACGTTGAAGGCGCGAATCTGCCCCCGTTCATCTCCTGCCAAAGGCAGGCTCCACAGAGCTTCGTTGACCGCGTCATAGTCCACCGCTGTTATCGGCTTGGGCAGATCGGCTGGACGTTCAATGAGCTTGCCCATGCCGGGGCTAGGAACCAAAGTCTGAGGCCGTGGCAGCCGAGTAGCCTGGATCAGGCAGCGATCCTTGCGCGTAACCGCCATGCACTCCGTTTCCTCTGCTGTGTAGCTGCCCAGCTCGCCAAAAGTGGCATCCAGCGCCGCTGCCACATAGCCCACGGCTAGATGATCGATGGGACGAGTGCGGTTAGCCTGATCCCCGTACTTGCTCAGCCAGCCTTCTGCGTAGTGGGAGTGGGTGAGCTGGGCTTCGCCGCCGCTGGGGCTGGCCTGCAGCTCCAGTCGCCCCAAGCCGAGAAAGCCGAATAACTGGCACGCCACCGCCAGCCGCTCCGCTGCCTGCTGCACTCCCAAGGTTTTAAAAGCGCCCTGGAGCAAGCTGTAGAAAATCTCCTGAGCTGCCGTACGCAGGATGCTCACCCCATCGATCCAGTCGGGATCCTCAATGGTCTGCTGCAGAAATAGGTTGTAGTGGTGGCAGTGGAAAATCACCGGCTCGCCAAAGAGAGAGAGCAGCTTGCGAGCGCGGTCAAGGCGTAAATGCTCCAACATAGATGGCCTGATCTCGAGGGGATAGGAAGGGACAACAGTTAACAACTCCCACAACTTTAGCCTTTAGCTAGGCAAGGCAATCGGCAGATGTTCTCTGCCCAAAAGATCGGCCACCGCTTTGTAGAGAATGCGCAGCTCCTGTCGGTTCAGGGTGCCTTTTTCAAGGCGGTTGCGGTCAATGCCCGTTTTCAGGGACAAGCGCAGCATGACAAAGTTGGGATCCGGAGCGTAGCGCTTGGTGTAGCTAATCAAAGCCTGAGCAGTGGATAGAGTGTCGTCTTGAACAGGGGGCAGCAGTGGTTTGCCGTCGATGAGGATGGCCTTAATCCGGTCTGAAATCGCCTTGAGGTCGGTGATGGAACGGGTCAGAAACAAAACAAAGTAGGGGCTTTTGGGAAAGGCTTTGATGACAACCCGCAACGCCGGAGTACCTGCCAAAAGGTAGTCCGCCTCTTGGCCGGGGCTAACGGTTTGACAAAGGCGGCTATTGGCCTGCAACAAGTCGCCGGCGTAGGTGCCTAAACGTTCTAGGGCTTGCTCCTCTTGGGAGTCGCTGGCATAGGTTACTTTGGCTACTGTGGCACCGTCAGTGACCCGCCCTATCAAGACGGCAATGAGGCCAGGGAGTCCAGCAATATGCTGCTCAATGACACTTTGCAGGGTGCGGACAGCCATGCTCTCCTCTGAGGTTAAGACTAGGTTATCCCCTTATTGTAGCGATTAGGAAGCCTAACCTACGAATGTTTACTGATGTTAACGAAGCTCCCCGAGGAGGCTCAGCCCTCGCGCCACGGATCCCAGTTCTCATGAAATTTGCCTTCCAGAATGGCCTGGCGCATTCTTTGGGTGTAGCGCACGAGCTCCGTGATGTTGTGGATGGAAAGCAGAGTGTAGCCCAGGATCTCTTGGGCGCGGATGAGGTGGCACAAATAGGCGCGGCTGAAGTGGCGGCAGGTGTAGCAAGGGCACTCAGGATCGATGGGATCCAGGCTGCGGCGGTGTTCGGCATTCTTGATGTTCCAGCGTTGGCCGCGGCTGATCACGGTGCCGTGGCGGGCATAGCGCGTGGGAATGACACAGTCAAACAAGTCCACGCCGGCAGCCACTGCCGCCCGCATCTCGGCATAGGTGCCCACCCCCATGAGATAACGGGGGCGATCGGCTGGCAAGAGGGGGGCTGTTTGTCGCACCACCGCGTGCATTAGCTCCACCGGCTCTCCTACGCTGACGCCGCCGATGGCATAGCCGGGTAGATCCAGCCGACAGACTTCTTCCGCTGCCTGCCGACGCAGCTCCGGGTAAACCCCCCCCTGAACAATGCCAAACAAAGCCTGATCGGAGCGGCGGTGGGCTTCCACGCAGCGCTTCAGCCATTGAGTAGTCCGCCGCACCGCTGCTGCCACCGCCTCAGGGCTGGCAGGATAGGGCGGACACTCGTCAAAAGCCATGATGATGTCTGCCCCCAAAGCATTTTGGATCTGGATGGAGAGCTCAGGAGTGAAGTGAATAATTCGCCCATCGTAAGGCGAGCGAAACGTTACCCCTTCCTCGTCGATCTGGCGGATGGCGCTGAGGCTAAAAACTTGAAAGCCGCCTGAATCCGTGAGGATGGGACCGGGCCAGCCCATGAAGTGGTGCAGGCCCCCCGCTGCTTGAATGATCTCTTCGCCGGGTCGTAGGTGCAGATGATAGGTGTTGCTGAGAATAATGTGGGCGCCGGTTTCCTTGAGTTGAGCAGGCGTGAGGGTTTTCACATTGGCCAGCGTTCCCACCGGCATAAAGCAGGGGGTTGGGATCTCGCCGTGGGGGGTAATGAAATAGCCGGCCCGCGCCTGCGTGTTGGGGCAGGTGCCCTCGCAAACAAAAGTAAAAGCCGCCAAGGTTAGCGTTCTGGATCCACTGCGTGCGCAGCCGAGCTTAGCATAAGAGTCGGATCCCCTTCTAAAGCCCCCCAGCCCTTGACAGGGATCCCCTTTCTTGGGCATGCTTATAGATCGCCGCGGAACTGGCGGAATGGTAGACGCGCTAGATTCAGGTTCTAGTGGCAGCAATGCCATCGGGGTTCAAGTCCCCGGTTCCGCATTCTTTTGGCTTGGTTGCTACCTACTCCATCACCTCAACGTAGAGCAAGCTCTAAAAGAATCTTGCTTGGCTGCAGAACTCCTGTGAGGCCGGCAAAGGCCGTAACTTTTAGAGAGTCAGCTCTTTTTCGATTTGGGAGAGCTTGATACGAGCAAGAGCCAAGTTGCCTTTCTCTCGATCCAAAGCCAGATAGAAAAATAGCCCAGGTATGTGCTTAAGTAGATACATCAGGTGATACTGAGTCTCCAGAATAATAAGTATCTCTTCGATTCTGTCGGTGAACTTAAGAGACTCTGCAACTCGCATCTTGGCGCGGATCACCTCTGTGTTTCCGGCAATGGCCAACTCCAGATTAGCTTCGGGAAAGGCAGGGCTGTTGGTGCCCTTAAACCCCAGACACATTCCGGTCTTCCAGTCCCCCAAAGCGACGCCCAGTGCCCCGTCAATGGTGAGAGCCTTCACCAGACTGTCTTGAAGCTTGTTCATAAGGCTGCCCTATCCCAGAAGCTTGATCCTAAAGTGCGTCCGACCATGATAGGCCCTTCATTAGGAAGTTTCAACTTAAAAATACTAGAACTTGTTTATTATTAAGATAAGTACAACTAAATGCTAAATGCGTTAAGCGAGAGTCGTCGAGATTTTCTTGCCTTTACGTGCATCTGTATAGCTTCTTGAAAGCCAAGTCCCTGAGATCACGCTGGCTTTCTATGAAAACAAGGGCATCTCCCCCAAGG
>NZ_JANSJN010000032.1:9513-15209 GCF_047462555.1 Synechococcus sp. B60.1 | reverse complement strand
ATCTGTATAGCTTCTTGAAAGCCAAGTCCCTGAGATCACGCTGGCTTTCTATGAAAACAAGGGCATCTCCCCCAAGGCAGGCAGTACGGCTCCCGCTTGGTTCGTTTGGGGGCATAGATCCTTGAGGATTTCGGCAAGGCGGTCGGGGAGTTATGCTGGGGTTGTCTCTTTTACCAGGCTGCTGAGGTTCACCCACGGCAGCGCCGGATCCCGTCTCTCCAGCTTGACCTATGCCCAAGGCTCCCCTTCCCCCCAACGAAGAAGAGCGGCTGGCTGCCCTACGAGAGTATCAAGTTCTCGATACAGCCCCTGAAACTGCCTTTGACGAGATCGTCCGGCTTGCTGCTTACATCTGCGGCACGCCCATTTCGCTAGTAACTCTTATTGACGAGCATCGCCAGTGGTTTAAGGCCAAGTTCGGCATTGAGGGCATCGAGGAAACGCCGCGGGATGTGGCCTTCTGTGCCCACGCCATCCTCTCGCCCAAAGAGCCGCTGGTGGTGCCCGATGCCACCCAGGATCCGCGCTTTGCCGATAACCCTTTTGTAACCCAAGAGCCGCATATTCGCTTTTACGCCGGTGTGCCCTTGGTAACGCCGGAAGGGCAAGCGCTGGGTACCCTCTGCGTGGTGGACTACCAACCCCGCCAGCTCAGCCCGGAGCAATTGGAGCAGCTCAAGGCCCTGGCCCATCAGGTGACAGCCCAACTGGAGCTGCGCCGCACCTTGCGGGAGTTGGCCAAGGCTCCCTTGCTTCCCAAAGCTGGCGAGAGCAAGCCTGCTCGCAAAAACCGCTTTCTCCTCAAGGTCAGTGCTGGCCTGGGCCTGGCTGCCCTGATCTTGGGCGGGATCGCCTACTCTGCCCAGCGCAACGCCAGTCGCCTGCCCCAACTGACGGAGCAAGTGGCCGATACCCTGGAAGTGATCCAGAACCTGGAAGGATTGCTCTCAGAGATCCGTGCTGCCGAGGCAGGTAAACAGGGCTACTTTTTGACCAACGAGCCTGGCTACCTCGACGAGTACAAGGCCAGCCTTGAGGCCATTCCCACTCGTCTTAGCCGGCTGCAAGAGTTGACAGCCGACAACCCTCTCCAGCAAGGGCGCCTGAAGTGGCTGGAGCTGCTTTTGGAACAGCGTCTGAACCTTGCCCAAGATCTTATCCGGCTCCGGGATCAAGAGGGGCTGGCCGCTGTTCAAGAAGCCTTGAAGAGGGGCGAAGGGCAAAGGTTGATGGAGCGGATCGCCAACCTAGTGGAGGCGCTCCAGGAGCAAGAGCGGCTTCTGTTGCAGCAGCGCAGCGAGCAGTTCCAGCTTGCTTGGGTTAGAACCAATGCCATCCTGCTGGGGGGGCTGGCTTTTACCTACTTGCTGTTGGCCGCAGTTTATGCCCTCATTCGCCGCGAAACTGCCGAGCGGGAGCGGGCGGAAACCTTCCTCAAGCAGGAGCGGGACTTTACCAGCGCCATCCTCGACACGGCAGGCGCTGTGGTGGTGGTCATGGATCCCGAAGGGCGCATCCTGCGCTTTAACCGCGCTGCCGAGCAGCTTTCTGGCTATTCGCTGGCAGAAGTCAAGGGCCGACTGCTCTGGGACTTGGGCTTGATCCCGGCGGAGGAGATGGCCGGCGTGGAGCAAGCTTTTCAACAACTTAAGGGCAGTCGCTCCCTTTTCTTAAACCGCCATGAAAACTTCTGGCGCACCAAGCAGGGGGCGCTGCGGCTCATTGCTTGGACCAACACCGCCCTGGTCAACGCCGAGGGCGAGGTGGAGTTTATCATCAGCACCGGCATCGACATCACCGAGCGCAAGCTGGCGGAGCTGGCTCTCAAAGAAAGCGAAGAGCGCTACCGGGATCTCTTTGAAAATGCCAGCGATCTCATTCAGGCTGTCGATGCCGAAGGGTACTTTCTCTACGTCAACCGCGCCTGGAAGGAGACCCTGGGCTACGACGAAGCTCAAATCCACCAAATGAGGGTTTTCGACATCATCCACCCCGACTATCGAGAGCACTGCCAGGTGGTTTTCCAGAAGCTTTTGGCTGGCCAACCTCTGGACAAGGTGGAGACGGCCTTTGTGACTGCCAAGGGCGAAACCATCTGGGTGGAGGGAAGTGTTAACTGCCGCCTTGAAGATGGGGTGATGGTCTCCACGCGGGGCATTTTCCGCAACATCACCGAGCGCAAAAAAGCTGCCGAGGAGCTGGAGCGGCAGAGCCGGCGGGCCCAACTGCTGGCCGATCTCAGCTTAAAGATCCGCCAATCGCTGGATATTGCCGAGATCCTGGAAACGGCAGTAACGGAGATCCAAGCCCTGCTCAGGGCGGATCGCGTTTTGGTCTACCGCTTCCAGCCGGATGGATCCGGGATCATCTCCAACGAGAAAACCCAGCCCGGCATCCCTTCCCTTGTGGGCGAGGTGATTGAGGATCCCTGTTTTCAGGAAAAATATGCTGAGCTCTACAGCCAGGGCCGGGTTCGCGCCATCAGCGACGTGGAGGCCGAAGGGCTGGAGCCCTGCTACCTGGAGCTGCTGCAAACAATGCAGGTGAAGGCCAACCTGGTGGTGCCCCTCTTCATGGAGCAGCGGCTGTGGGGGCTGTTGTTGGCCCACCAGTGTTCTGCACCCCGCCAGTGGCAGCCGTTTGAGATCGAGCTGCTGGTGCAACTGGCCAACCAAATCGGCATTGCCCTTACCCAGGCAGAGCTCCTGGAGCGGGAGCGCCAGCGCAGCCTTGAGCTAGAACAAGCCCGCAAAGCGGCAGAGCAGGCTTCTCAGGCCAAAAGCAGCTTCTTGGCCACCATGAGCCACGAGATCCGCACCCCCATGAACGCGGTGCTGGGGATGACGGGCTTGTTGCTGGAGACGCCCCTGACCCCCGAGCAGCGGGACTTTGTCGAGACCATCCGCATCAGCGGCGATGCCCTGCTGACCCTCATCAACGACATCCTGGACTTCTCCAAGCTGGAAGCCGGGGAGATGGAGCTGGAGATCCTGGACTTCGACCTGAGGGCCTGTTTGGAGGAGGTTGCGGATCTCTTTGCCCCCACTGCTCATGCCAAGGGCCTGGAGCTGGCGGTGCTTATGCCGCCGGAAGTGCCCCGCTATCTGCGGGGGGATGCGTCGCGGCTGCGCCAAATCCTCAACAACTTGGTGAGCAACGCCATCAAGTTCACCCATCAAGGGGAGGTGGTCATCCAGGCCGAGCTGCTGCAAAAAACGGCCACCCATGTCCAACTGCGGCTCTCGGTAAGGGATACAGGGATCGGGATCCCCAAGGAAGCGCAAGCCAAGCTGTTTCAGCCCTTCACCCAAGTGGATGCTTCTACCACCCGCAAGTACGGGGGCACAGGGCTGGGCCTGGCCATTTGCAAGCAACTGACAGAGCTGATGGGGGGCAAGATTTTCCTAGAGAGCGAGGTGGGCCGCGGCAGCACCTTCAGCCTCGAGCTTACCCTGGAAAGACAACCCTACGCCCGACAAATCTCCCAGCACCCCGCCCGCATCCCTGTCAATCTCCAGGGCAAGCGGCTGTTGGTGGTGGACGACAACGCCACCAACCGCAAGATCGTCCGCTGCCAGGCCACCGCTTGGGGCATGGTGGTGGAAGAAGCCGAAAATGCCTACCAGGCTCTGGACAAGCTGCGCCAGGCTGCGCGGGAAGGGATCCCCTTCCCCTTGGCGGTTTTGGACATGCAGATGCCGGAGGTGGATGGGGAAACCCTGGGCCGCTGGATCAAGGCGGATCCCGAACTGTCCCCGACGCAACTGGTGATGATGACCTCGCTGGGGTTGGGGGAGCACTCCCGCCGCGCCGCCGAGATTGGCTTTGCTGCCTACCTAACCAAGCCGGTCAAGCAAACGCGATTGCAAGAAGCTCTGATCATGGCCCTGGGCAAGTCTTCCGGCCTGGCCACCGCGCTGCTGGGCATGGGCCCACCCCTTTCGCAGAGTGCGCCCTCGGCCAGCCGCCCCCAGCAACCCCTGCGCATCCTCTTGGCCGAAGACAACCCCGTCAACCAGAAGGTGGCCCTGCGCCAGCTGCAGAGCTTGGGCTACCTGGCGGATGTGGTGGCCAACGGCCAGGAGGTGCTGGATTTGCTGCAGCAAGTCAAGTACGACCTCATCCTCATGGATTGCCAGATGCCGGTGATGGATGGCTACGAGGCCACCCGCCGCCTGCGCCAGCAGGAGCGGGGATCCGGCCACCGCACCGTGGTGATTGCCATCACGGCCAACGCCATGCAGGAGGATCGGGAGCGCTGCCTGCAAGCGGGCATGGACGACTATCTCAGTAAGCCGGTGCTAAAGGAGGATCTGGAAAAAGTGCTCAACCACTGGAGCCAAAGGATCGCCCCTTCCGCAGCAGGAGCAGCCAACGGGGCGGCTTCGTCCGATCCGCCTTCTCCTGAAGCTGCCGGCGGTGACCCTGCTCCCACGCTGCCCTACCCCATCGACGCCGCCTACTTGGAGCGGGTTACGGGAGGTGACCGCCAGTTTCAGCGGGAGCTGCTGCAGGTGTTTGTCCAAGATGGCCAGGATCAGTTGCCGCGGCTGCGCCAAGCTCTTGCAGCGGGTAATGCCGAAGACTTGAGGAAAATTGCCCACCGCCTCAAGGGAGCCAGCGCCAACGTGGGAGCCAATGCCTTTTGTCAAGTAGCCCGCGAGCTAGAACACCTGGGGGTGCAACTGGCGCAGCCGGGATCCCCGGCTGATGACCCAAAATGGGCAAGCGCTTCCCAGGGCCTGGAGGAGCTGGAGCGCATCTTGGCCGACATTTGCCAGTACCTGCAGGAATTGGAAGGCTAGAGCGATCCCAGACTTGTCGCCCTCACCCCCAGCCCCTCTCCCAAAAGGAGATGGGGATCAAGCGGCGAACCATTGGAGGTAGGAGGAACAAATTGGCGCGGCTGTTTGGCTTCGCTCTGGCTCGGAACTGCAGCAAAAGCCCGGCTGCTTGAGCAAGCTGCAAGAGGACAGCCGGGCAGAAAGTATCTAGCTAGTGCTTCGACCCAATCAGGCGGGCTGGGATTACATCAGGCCAATTTGAGAGAGGATCCCTTGGCCCGTAAGCAGCTCGGTCAAAACGCCAATCACAAAGCCCAACATTGCCAGACGGCCATTCCATTTTTCGGCGAAGGTGGTAAAGCCAAACTTAGCTTCTTGGTTTTCCATGGTTGCAACTCCATCAAGGGGTGACATCTCCAATGTGGCTCAGATATTAAAAAGTGTCAAGTTTTGTGTCGAGAGCTAACAAGGTGAGGTCGACAAGGATCCCTAGCTGCTTTTGACGGCAGTCCAGACAGCGTCTACGAGACGGAGCTCCTCCTGCGACAGCACTTTGAGGTACTGCAGCCTAGCAAAGGTTGCCTCATCGGGATAGATAGCTGGGTTTTGGCGATCCTGCGGGTTAATCTTAGGCAGGGCGGCAGCATTGGGGGTGGCAAAGCGGTTGTAGTTGCTCAGTTGGGCGCCAATTTCCGGCTCCAGAAGGAAGTTGATGAAGCGGTTGGCCAGCTCCGGGTTAGGAGCTTTGGCTGGGATGGCCATCACATCTAGCCAGATGTGAGCGCCCTCGCGAGGGACAAAGTAGCCAATGTTGGGATTTTCCTCAGCAGCTTGCAGGGCATCGCCGCTGTAGACAACCGCCACGTTGGCTGTTCCGGAGACCAATTGATTTTTGCCGCCCACCCCGCCAAT
>NZ_JANSJN010000032.1:7644-9413 GCF_047462555.1 Synechococcus sp. B60.1 | reverse complement strand
AAGGCAGTGAGAATGGCCGGGTCAATGTATTCCGACCAGATGTAGAGTTGAAGGGTTTGTTTTTGGGCAGCCGTTCTCAGGGGCCAGAAGAAAAGCAGGAGCAGCAAACAGCAAAGCAAAGCGATGGCCGTGGCAATTCCCTTTTTCATAGGCAGGAGGGGCAGGAGCAGCAGTGAAGGGGCTGGAGTTCCTGCTCTGGGAAAGACTTAGACAATAGCCGACTTCCCTCTAGCCCTGAGGCAAAAGCGGAGCTCACCGCTGTCCCTCCCCTAGACCTAGAGCAGGCTTGTCCAACCCTACGCCCTAGCCTACCACCTGGGCTTCCCCGTTGCTGCTTTCCCCAGCCGAGAATAGCAGTTGATATAGCCGCTGCTGCTCGGCAGGGTTGCGGTAGCGCTGTTGCTGCAACGGCCAATCCTGCAAAGCCAGCTCTTGTTGCTCACGTAACCTAGGCTGTAGGGCCGAGTCGGCGGGCAACTTGGCCTGCAAAACCTGTAAATCGTTGAAGCGGCCCAGTTGCTCCTGTAGGCCTTTCAGAGTTTTGATCCACTCCTGCACAGTTTCCCCGTAAAAGGGGGCGAAAAACTCCACCTGGTAGCGCAGGCGTTTGGTGGCTTTGCGCAGATCGTGTAGCTGTTTGGCCTGAGATTCTGTCTCGGGAAAAGACGGGATCCGCCAGCCCGGCTGCAGGAACCAGGCGGCCAGCAAAGGAGCCAACAGGTGAGGCAAGCTCTCCTGGAGGGGAAGCTGGGCCGCAGGCCGGTAGCGGGGGTGCTCCAGCCACTCCGCGCAGGCTGCCTGAAACTCTTGGAAGTTTGCATCTTCCAAAATGCGGCGGGAACGTTTCTCGGCTTGGGCCTGACGCTGCCGCAGGTCTTCCTCCAGCTCCTCCAGCTCGGCTGCTGGGATCCCCTGCCAATAGGGCTCTTGGAGGATTTCCAGCAACACGTCCAAATCCCGCTGCTGGCCCAGGGTTCTGGTCAACTTTTGCAGACGTTTGGGCTTGAGCGGCTTGGGCAGGCGCACGGATCCCTGAAACACCTCCACCCAGGTGCCGATGCGGCGCAGGCCCACCCGGATTTGATGGAGGGACTCTGCTGCCTCGGGGTGCTGGTTGAGCACTCTCCCCACGTGCTTCTGCAGCCGCTGCCATTGCTGGCTTAACAATTGGTGGGCCCAAGCGGCCACGGTGGGTGAAGGGGAAGACGCCAGCAGGATCGAGTGCTCGCTTTTCTGCTCAGCAGCAATGGCATTCACGGCAAATCTCCTCTACCTGTCAAAACGGGGCCTAAAAAGGGCAGAAGGCTTTCCCTGCATAGCCTACTTACCTTACCCTGAGGTCACCCGCGCCCTCTTCTTTTTTAACCTAATCTTAACCTCTGAGCAGGGTATGGCCAGGGAAACGGTTGAGACCGCCATTCGGGCTAGCAGGGCGGAGCCTTTGGTAGGCGGGGCCTGACCGCTGCCCAGATGCGGGTGGCTACCTCTGCCGGGGATCCCATGGCGTCGATGCGAACAATCCGCTGCGGGAACTCGGCGGCTAGAGCTTGAAATCCGCGGTAAACTCGGCGGTGAAACTCCAGGTGTTCTCGCTCGAGTTTGTCGGCCTCTGACTGTAGGGAACGGGTAATCGCTACGCGACGCTGACGCGAACGCGCCAGCCCCACCTCAGGGGGGAGATCCAACCACAGGGTGAGGTGCGGCTGCAGCCCGCCGGTAGCCAAGTGGTTGAGCTGGCGGATCTTCTCCAGGTCCAGCCCGCGACCATA
>NZ_JANSJN010000032.1:0-7544 GCF_047462555.1 Synechococcus sp. B60.1 | reverse complement strand
GTGAGGTGCGGCTGCAGCCCGCCGGTAGCCAAGTGGTTGAGCTGGCGGATCTTCTCCAGGTCCAGCCCGCGACCATAGCCCTGGTAGGCCAGGGTAGAGTCGGTGAAGCGGTCGCAGAGCACAACCTGCCCTGCCGCCAGGGCGGGAAGGAGGCATCTTTGCACGTGCTCGGCCCGGTCTGCCGCGTACAGGAGCAACTCGGCCAGCGGCGTTATGGGATCCCCGTGCAACAGCAGCTCCCGCAGCACCTTTCCCAGTGCTGTGCCCCCTGGCTCGCGGGTACACAGGCAAGCATAGCCCTCTTGTTGAAGCTGCTCGGCCAAAAGGGACTGCTGAGTGGTTTTGCCCGCTCCTTCTCCACCTTCTAAGGTGATGAACACAGCAGTCTCCCTAGAAAGGAGAGCTAGCGCAGATTAAGCTGCGGTTGCAAGTTAAAGGAGTGGCCCGGGATCACCACGTACACGTCGGGGATGTTGGTAGGCTCCAGGCCTTGCAGGGCCAGCCCCTCCACGTTGGAGCGCAGGGCGTCGTTGATGGTGGTTTCCAGTTGGGAGAGAACCTGGGCCTCATTACCCTGACTGGCCAAGCTAGGAAACTGGTTGTAGATGGCGCGGGCCAAGCCGCTGGCCAAGGGGAGCTGAATGAGGGTGAGGTTGGATCCGCCCAGTTGCGGGCCTAAGGTGTTGGCTCGGCCACGGATGCCCAAGGCCTGCAGGGCGTTGGCGGTTTGGCTGACGGGGATGGTGCAGGTGTCCATCTTGTAAATGGGCACCGAGGCCATGGTGAGGGCGGAAACGCTGGTCAGTTGCACCACGGTAAAGGAAGCCGTGCCGTTGTAGGCAAAGCAAAAGTCCCGGAAGGCCGCCGGCACGTTGGCCGCGCGGATGGGACGCTCATCGTCAAAGCCGCCCGACTCCGCGAAGAGGTTGCGGATGGCAAACCCACCAAAGAAAGCCAGCAGGGCCACCACCAGCAAGATTGTCAGATCCGAAGAGGAGACTTCCCCTGAGGAGCTGCTGCTGCGCCCTCCACCTCCATATCCCCCACTGCCCCCGGAGCCGGCGGTGTAGCCGTAAGTTGCAGACCGGGAGGAGCCGGCATAGGCGGAAGAGCGGGCCGATCCGTCGTAGCCCCAGTTGCTGGAGATAGAGCGCCGGGGAACCAAGGCTTGTCCGGCACGCCTGGCCCGGGGCCGAGAGGACTCTGTCTCCTCACCCCGCGAAGATCCGGCGGCAGCTTCTCGGGCTGAGCTAGCCCTCTGTTCTCTCCTGGCATCCTCCGCTTGCAGGGCGCGCCCAGAGAGACGAGCAGAAGACGCCTTCCCATTGTTTTGCCTCTCCTCATCCTCTAGCCAGTCTTGGGCACCGCCAGCGGAGGGGGCAGAACTGTCCTCCGGCAAGGGGGGCGGGGAACGCCGGCCTTGGGACTCTGAGCTGCTGGGAGCTTGGCCGCGGCTTCCCTCACCGGCAGCAGCCGTTGAGTCTGGAAAACGGTTTGGATCGCGCTCTTCAGAGAAGGTCATTCTTCAGGCTCCCAACGCAAAACTGGCATTCCCATCTTCCTGTACCGAGGAAACCTTTTGGCAGGTAGGATCCACAGAGCTGCAGCCTTGGGGTTCAAGGGATCCCCTCAGCGGCATTGTGCAGCCTTTTCTGGCCCAGGTTGCTGCCGTGATCTCGGGCTCTTGTCGTGGACAAATGCCGCCGTACCTCCAAGCTAGCCTAGACTGCGCTCCAAGATCAGGAGCTGTTCTTTCAAGGCCCTCAGGGCCTGGCCGCGGTGGCTGACGGCTTCCTTTTGCGCCGGGCTCATCTCGGCAAAGGTCAGCCCCACCTCCGGCACCCAAAAGAGCGGGTCATAGCCAAATCCTCCTGCTCCCCGGGGCTGAGCCAGGATCTCCCCGTGGCAGATGCCCTCCACCAAGGCCCGCACCTGCCCCTGGGGATCCACCACAGCAATGGCGCAGTGAAAGCTGGCTTGGCGGTTGGGGATCCCTTCCATCTCCCGCAGCAGCCGCGCAATGCGGGCGGCATCGTCAGGGGCATAGCGGGCCGAATGGATCCCCGGGGCGCCGCCAAGGGCTGCCACCGCCAGCCCAGAGTCATCGGCAATGGCCCACTCCCCCAGAGCGGCTGCTACAGCCTTGGCCTTGAGAAGGGCATTTTCGACAAAGGTGCTGCCGCTTTCTTCCACTTCTATCGCCGCCGGGAGGGGACGCAGATCCCAGCTGGGAGCATGGGCCTGGAAGAAGGTGTTGAACTCCCGCCATTTACCAGGGTTGCTGCTGGCCAAGATCAAGGGGCGCGCCATAGGCTGGGGATCGCGGGAAACACAGGTATCTTAGCGGAAGAAAGCAGACAGCAGAGGGCTGCCCAGGTCCTCAGTGGATTTCCAGAACCATGTTGTGCAAGGCCGTGTTGATCACCAGGGTGGAGCCGCAGCGTTCCACCTTTCCCCCGTCCCAGTGCATGTGGCCGCAGATGTAGTAGCGCGGCTGTAGGTGATCCAACAGGGGGCGCAGGGTGGGCATGCGGCGGTGGTACCATTTGCCGCCTTCGTCCAACAGGCCCCGCGGCGGCGCGTGGCTAAGCAGCAGGTCAATGGGGCGAGGAGGCTGGCTGTAGAGGGTAAGCAGCTCCTGCAGATGGCTGCGGGTAAGGGTCCAGCTCCAGCCGCAAGGGGGAGTCCAGGGCACCGCCAACACTTGCAGCCCTAGCCACTCAAAGTAACAAGACTGGGTGATGGCCCGTCCCCACCTGCCAGCTAGGGCATCCAACACGGCAGCGGCTGGGTCGTGGTTGCCGGGCAAAAAGAGCCAGGGCTTGCCCAGGCCGTCTACTGCCGCCAGGAAAGATTGCAACTGGATGACCTCAGCTTCGGCTGTTGGGTAAAAGCCTTGGGTGGCGTTGAGGGAGGGCTTGCCAGCCTTGGAGCAGAAGTCGCCGCAGTTGATGTAGGCATCCACCTGGGGCAGATGGTCAAGGGCCTGCTGGATCAGCCGGTTGCTGCCGTGGTAGTCGGAGCCGAGGAGCAGTTTAATCCCCATAGGCTGGCGGGAAGCAAAGGGTCTATTGCGGACGGGATCCCTGCAGCAGGGCAGCTACCTGTTGCCAGGAGCTGCGGTACCAGGCCCGTTGGGCCTCCAGCTCCTCTTCTAAAGATCCTGTCGGGCCAAACTCCGGACAGGCATACCCCAGGGAGCGCAGGCCCGCCACCAACAGTGCTGGCGACAGCCACCATTGTTGGGCCAAGCGTAACAGATCCACCTGGGCTTGGTTTTGCAGGTAGTGGCGCAATTGCCGTTGTAAGACAGCGGCGGAGGGCAGAGGCACCGCCTGGTGGTGCAGGACAACGAGCAGCGCGTCGCTAGGGGTGCAGTAGAGCAGCCACTTGAGGTGATCCAAAGAGGGAGGCCAGCTCCACAGCCACAGTTGGTCGTAGCGATGGCCAGCTTGGGGGCGGTCGTAGTGGAGGGTTAGGGAGGGATGCTGCTTCGGGAGAAGGACAAACGTAGGGCGCCGGAAGCCGTAGAGGAGGATCGTTCCCCGCGCCTGGGGCAGGAGGGCAGAAAATCGAGATGCAGCCTGCCAACGCAGCGGTTGGGTGGGCTGGGGGGCAGGGCGATAGATCAGCAGGGGCGAGGGTGCTGTCTGGGCCCCAGCTTTGGCATTGGACATGGTGGGAGCAACGGCGGCGGGCGAAAGATTGGCAGAGCTGGCCTCTGCGGCAGGCCGGATCCCAAGAATTTCCAGCTCCAGTTGGGTTTCTTCCCCCCACCTTTTAGCCTTGAGGGTGTAGGCGATGTCAATCTGCTCCGGCAGGGGATAGGCGGCGGCCCCTCGCCAGCAAATGGCCCAAAGGGGACGGCTGGGGACTTTGGCTGGTGCGGCAAGCGAGGATCCTGCCCCGTCCAGGCGCCGGCTGACGGGATCCCGGAGCAGCAGCTTTAGGTGGCCGGGGGTATCCTCCTCCCCCTGGGCAGGCTGCGGGCCAAATCGCTGCTGCTGCAGCACCTGCAGGTTGCGGCTGCAAAAGACCGGCTCAGGATTGCCGATGCCACAGGGTTGCAACCGTTGCAGCTCTCGGTAGAGGTCGAGGGTGAGATCCGCCAGCGCCACCTCCGCGTCGATCTGCACCAGGGGCCGGATTTGCTCCGGCTGCAGACGCTGTTGGGCCAATTGCCGCAGCCGCTCTTCCAAAAGAGGCCAGTTTTCCGCTTTCAGGCTAAACCCCCCCGCCGCCGGGTGGCCGCCATGTTTGATAAACAGATCCTTGCAAAACTCCAGGGCCTGAAACACGTCGAACTCCGGGAGCCCCTGCCGCGCCGAGCCAGTGATCTCCCCCTGGCGCGACTGGCTGCCGATAAACACTGGACAGCCAAAGCGCTCCGCCAGCCGCGAAGCCACCAGGCCAATCACCCCCTTGTGCCAGCGCTGCTGGGGAGTTCCCAAAAGGATTAACACCCGCTCCTGCGCCAGATCCCGCTCTTGCCGGGCCATCTGCTCCAAAGCCTCCGCCTCAATGCGGCTGCACATCTGCTGCCGCACCTGGTTGAGCCGTTCACAGCGGCGGGCCAGTTTCTCTGCCTGCTGCGGGTCGTCGGTGGTCAGCAGCCGGATCCCCATCTCCGGTCGGCCAATTCGCCCAATGGCATTGATGCGGGGCCCCAAGCCAAACCCTACCCACTCTGGCCGCAGCTCCTCTAGGGATCCTGTCATTCCCATCACTGCCAAGAGGGCGCGGATCCCGGCCAGCGGCGAAGTGGGCAAGAGAGCCAGCCCCTGCCGCACCCAAAGACGGTTCACCCCCGTCAGCGGCGCCAAATCGGCAATGGTGCCCACGGTAAACAGTTCCAGGGCTACCCGCCCCAACTGTTCGTCGCCGCGGCGCTCTGCCAAGGCTTGGGCCAGGAGGTAGGCCACCCCCACCCCGGCCATCCCCCGATAGGGAGACGATGCCGGGATCCGCTTGGGGTTGAGAATGGCGTCGGCAGGGGGCAACTGGGGGGGCAAGTCGTGGTGATCTGTCACGATCACCGTTAGCCCTAACTCTTTGGCCAGTTGGATGGGCTCGTGGGCAGCAATGCCATTGTCTACGGTGAGAATGAGGCGTACCCCCTCGCGGTGCAGCTCTTGCACCATGCGGCTGTTGAGGCCATAGCCCTCCCTGAGGCGGCTGGGGATGCGGTAAACCACCGGTGTGCCCCGCAAAGCCCGCAGCAGCAGGGCCGTGCTGGTCATGCCGTCGGCATCGTAGTCGCCGCAGATGGCGATGGGCTCCTGCCGGCAAATCGCCCTCTCCAACAGCTCTACCGCCAGGGGCAGCTCGGCAAAGTCATGGCTGGGCGGGGGCAGGTAGGTGGGATCCGGCTGCAAATAGTGTTGGATCTCGGCGGGGCCAGACAGGCCGCGGTTGAGCAGGATCTGGGCCAACAGGGGCGAGATCCCCACGACCTCAGCCAGACGCCGGGCCGTCGGCTCATCCACAGGATGGAACAGCCAGCGTTGGTCGGGGATCCCGGCCATGGCCATTGGTCTTCAGCTAGCGGGTAGCAGTGCTACAGTTGGCCTGTAAGCTATCTTTTGACCCTAACCTAAAAACGCCTCTCTGCTCCTCAGTGCGCTGCCCATGTATTCTCTGCTGCTTACCTATGGCCTCAACCCGCTGACGGGACTGAAGCTGTTGGTCAAATCCCCTGAGCAGGCCTCCCTGTGGACGTTGATCCAGCAGCTCTGGGGCCGCCCCGGATCCCGGCGCCGCAGGCCGCGACTCCAAATCTCTCTGGGCCGCCTCGTGCCCGAACAGAGCGAGCGCCTGTCTAAGTTGGAGGTGCTGCTGCGCTTGCGGTTTTTCATCGCCATCGAAGCTGCAACGCCGGAGCAGCCTTTGCCGGCCCTCCCCTCCGGCCAGGGATCCACCATTCAGCTTGCCCGCTACACCGAAGGTTCCCAGCACTACAAAACCGAGATCCTCCGCTTCGCCCTGGGAGGATCCCGCGCCCTCGGAGCGCCGCGCCGCCAGAGCTATCGTCGCCGCCGCTTCTAAAAACCCCTGGCTGAAACCGTTCCGACCAGCAGTGGAGTTCTGCCGACCTGTCTATACTAGAGATGCGCTAAATCTGTGCTTCTCCCGTGAACGCTGGGCTGTGTCAGTGCCACAGATGGCTTATAAACCAAAGGGCTGCTCCAGGGTGGCAGGGGATCCCTGCCGGCCCATGGCCCCAAGTGGGGAGGACGGCAGCCCTCCTGGCTGGATCCCTGGCGGCTGGCATGCTTGCCCTGCCCGCTGCTTTGGCCTTAACCCGCTACCAAGTCCACGTCTTGGCCGCCGAGGCAGCCGCCTTGGCTCAGGTGCGTGCCCAGGTACCGGACGCCTATTTCGTGCAAGGGGATGGACAGGTATTCATTCTGGCAGGAACCTTCATCAACCGCAACCACGCCCAACGCCGCCAGGCCGAATTGGAACGGTTGGGCTTGCCGGTGCGGGTGGTGAGCCGTCAAGATACGGATCCGCCCCTTCCGCCCGCTTTTCCCGCCCAAACAGCGCCCGACCGCCCCTCCGCCAGTTCTGAAAACCCTGTCCCACCGGCGCCAACGGCTCCCCCCTCCGATCCCCAGCGGCCCTTTGCCACCTATGTGCCCAACCCCAGCAGGGATCCCCGGCTAGAGGAGCGGGTACGCCGCTTCTTTCCAGGGGCTGCTGTGGTGCAATACCGCGGCCAGGCCGCCTTGCAGACGGGCACCTTCTCCCGCCTGTCGTTGGCCCAGGATCAGGCCCGCTGGCTAACTGCCCAGGGCTTGCCGGCGGTGGCGGTGTCGCTAGCTGAAGGGGGATCCGGAAGGGATCCCGACTCCCAGCCACCTCAGGGGGAGCGCTACTGGGTGTTGGTGGCGGATCCCAGGGGGGAGAAATGGCCTGCACTCAAACAACTGCTAGAGGGATCCCTGCCCTTGATCTACGACGACCTGCGGGTGGTGCGCACGGGCGGGTTTGCCGACCCGGCTGCTGCCGCCGAACAAGTGCGGTACCTGGCTGGCCAAGGCTACGAAGCCGGGATCTTCCCCGCCGACCTGCGCCGCTCTCGACCGCTTCTGGTTCAGGATCCCACCCCCTCTCCCGCATCCCTGCGCGAAGAAGGCACAGGTGGATTTTGGGTGGTGGTATCTGCCGGGGCAGAGGCGCTGCCTAAGCTGCAGCAGTTTGCCCCTGACGCTTTTGTGCGCGGCTCTGTGATTCAGGTGGGCACTTACCGGCAGCGGGCCAATGCCGAACAGGCGCGGCGTGCCCTGGCCGAGGCGGGGTTTGACGCCCGCGTCCTGCCCGTCGAGTAGCAGCAGCCGGCTTCAGCCCCTTTCCCTGAGGGAGAGGGGAGGTCAGAAACCGTTTCGCGGCTGTTGAGCATAGCCCCATTGGGCCTCGTTGCCCTTTGCACCACTTCTTGGAATCACCAGGGATCCTTCTACAAGTGAGATCGCCGCCAGGGTGAGGCGCAGGGTTTCCGCCTGTAACTGGGCCGGGCTGGCCAGGGGATAGGCCAACTGTTG
>NZ_JANSJN010000031.1:0-25013 GCF_047462555.1 Synechococcus sp. B60.1 | reverse complement strand
AGGGCTAGGCTTTGGCATGATTTGCTCCCTAGAAATTGTGAAGCAATACATCCAGAATCAGTCAGAGGGTGCTATCCCTCCCCACCGTATAGACGGTGGGGAATTCCGCACCTTACGTTAAGCCTGGCCGGAATCTGCCTTGGTCTCCAGAGAGACTCAAGGAGAACGGGCCATTGCCGCCTACACAGCGGGGCAGCTTGGTAGCCTTGCACGGCGGGGCGGAAAAGCTCGCAAGCAACTTGAGTTGCTCTCCCTTCGCGCCAGCGGGCCCGAGACCTTTGGTATAGTAGCCAGTAACGCTTGGCGTTCCCTGGTGGAAGACCCGACCAGGGCATAGTGTGGGGGCGTTGCTCAGCAAAGTAAGCAGAACCTCAGGGCTTTACCCTAGGGAACTGGGTAGGAGCGTCTTGACAGCGCCTTCACGAGTCCGCGTGTGGACTGCGTAACAATCCCCCGCCTTTGGTTGGGGAAGTGTCAATAGGGGTAGAAAGCCTCCGGGATCCCTATGGTGCCCCTGATCATCGATTGCGACCCCGGCCAAGACGACGCAGTGGCCCTGCTGCTGGCAATGGCGTCACCTGAGCTGCAAGTGCTGGGCATTACCACGGTGGCCGGCAATGTCTCTGTGGAAAAAACCAGCCGCAACGCCCGGCAGATCTGCGAGCTGGCCGGTCAGCCGCAGATGAGGGTCTATGCCGGCTGTCCCCGCCCGCTGTTGCGCCCGCTGCAGACCGCCGAAGAGGTGCATGGCAGAAGCGGGATCGACGGGGCCAACTTGCCGGAGCCGCAGATGCCGCTGGGATCCCTGCACGCCGTGCAGTACCTGATCGAGACCTTGATGGCGGCGCAGGAGCCGGTTACCCTAGCGCTGCTGGGCCCGATGACCAACTTGGCAGTGGCCCTGGTGCAGCAGCCCCGCATCGTGGAGCACATCCGACGTCTGGTGTTCATGGGGGGATCTGCCTTTGAGGGGAACACCACCCCTGCCGCCGAGTTCAACATCTTCACCGATCCCCACGCCGCCCAGATTGTGCTCAGCGCCGGGATCCCCGAGGTGGTGATGCTGGGCCTGAACGTTACCCAGCAAGTCCTCAGTACGCCGGAGCGGATCGAGCGGATCCGCGCCCTCGGCACGCGGGTGGGGCAGACAGTGGCCGACATGCTCGCTTTCTACGGCAAGTTCGACATCCGGCGCTACGGCCTGCCGGGGGGACCCCTGCACGATCCCTGTGTAGTCGCCTACCTGTTGCAGCCGCAGTTGTTCGAGCTGAAGCCCTGCTACGTGGAGGTGGAGACGGCTAGCCCCCTCAATCTGGGTCGGACAGTGGTGGATCGCTGGGGGCTGAGTGGCCGCCCCGCCAATGTGCAGGTAGCTTTTGGGGTGGATGCCGAGGGGTTTTACCGCCTGCTCACCGAGCGCTTAGGCCACTATCGATAGTCGAGGTCGTCGAAGGAGGTCGAGGTGAACCCTACCAGCCCAGTCCTAGTTCCCAAGCCAGCGTGGCTCAACCTGCCCACCGCCATCACCTTGCTGCGCCTTGGAGGGATCCCTTGGATTCTGCTGGGGCTGGGCCTGGGATCCCCGCTGGGGGAAGGGCTGGCCCTCTGGGCGTTTTTGCTGGCGGCGGCAACAGATTGGCTGGACGGCCACTTGGCCCGCCGCTATGGGTTGGTGACCGATGTGGGCAAGGTTCTGGATCCCCTGGTGGACAAGCTGCTGGTGTTGGCCTCGCTGCTGGGCCTGCTGGAGCTGGGGCGGATCCCGGCCTGGGGAGTCTTTTTGCTGGTGGGGCGAGAGCTGGTCATTGCCGGTTGGCGGGCCAACCAAAGCCAGATCCGCGGCGCCAACCACTGGGGCAAAGCCAAGACGGTCGCCCAAATCCTGGCTATCGCTCTACTGATTTTGAACTGGCCTATCGGGATCCCCTGTTTTTGGGTGGCGGTGGCCCTCACTCTGCTCTCGGGGTTGGCGTATTTGTACACCGACCATGCCGCGTCGGATACCTCTGCCGGCTTTGCCAAGGAGAGAACCCCTGCCTGATCGCGGCAGCGGGACGGAGTCCTTGGATTGCGTCCCTGAGCAGCGTATCCTCGGCCTCGACCCGGGGTTGGGGACAGTGGGTTTTGGCTGCATCCTGGCAGGTGCCGGCGGACTTCGATCCCTGGACTACGGAGTCATCAGCACCCCTGGGGAGCAATCAATCCCGGAACGGCTGCAAACCCTCTACGAGGATCTCAAGGAGCTGCTGCGGCAGTTTCAGCCCCATCAGGTGGGGTTGGAAAAGCTCTTCTTCTACAAAATGGGCAACACCATCCCCATCGCCCAGGCGCGGGGGGTGATCCTACTCGTCCTAGCCCAGCATCATCTGGTGCCGGTGGAGTTCACCCCTGCCCAGGTGAAGCAAAGCCTGACGGGCTACGGACGCGCCGACAAACAGGCCGTGCAAGCCGCTGTGGCCCGCGAGCTCAATCTGCCCAGCCTGCCCCGCCCCGACGATGCTGCCGATGCCCTAGCTATTGCCATCACCCTTTGGCACCACCGCTTTGCTTAGGAATCGGTCGGTGTGGCTCCGTCGAGATCGCTAAACTAGACTCAGTAGCGCAAAAAGCAAAGCCTTATGCCTTCCTCTTCTGTGGACGTACGTGAGCTACCCCTGTTTCCCCTGCCAGAGGTGGTGTTGTTTCCGGGTCGCCCCCTGCCGCTGCACATTTTCGAGTACCGCTATCGCATGATGATCAACACCATCCTGGAGACGGATCGCCGTTTCGGGGTGCTGATGTTCGATCCCCAGACGGGATCCCCGGTGCGGGTGGGCTGTTGTGCCGAGGTGTTGCAGGTGCAGCGGTTGCCGGATGACCGCATGGACATTTTGACCTTGGGGCAGCAGCGCTTCCGGGTGTTGAACTACGTGCGGGAGAAACCCTTCCGGGTGGGGCTGGTGGAGTGGATCGAGGATGAGCCGACCACCGCGGATTTGCAGGGCTTGGTGCAGCAGGTTTCCACCCTACTTCAGGATGTGGTGCGCCTCTCCGGCAAGCTGATGGAGCGGGATACGGAGCTGCCGGAGCAACTGCCCACCACCCCGATAGAGTTGTCCTACTGGATTGCCAGCCACTTTCACGGGGCTCCCCGGGAGCAGCAAGCGCTGCTGGAAATGGTCAGCACCGAAAATCGCCTGCGGCGGGAAGCTGAGATCCTCGAGTCCACCCGCAAGCACTTGGCCGCCCGCACTGCCCTCAAGGATTTGTTCTCCGAAATCTCCTAAAATTTCTTGGGATCGCTTGAGCTGACTGCACCTGCAGGGAAAGACCCAGGCCACGAGGGGGCTGTCAGCCCTCCAGCTCCTCGCGTTGCCATCCGTCTCAACAGCGGCTGCAAAAGCCGGCTGGGGTTTAGTTTTTGTCTAGGGATCCGATGTCCTACCCTCGCCGCTATCTGCGCTTTGCTTCCCGGGTTCTGGGCCGGGAAATGGAGATGCTCCACTTTGGGCATCACGGCTACCCGCTCATCTGCCTACCCACCAGCAATGGGCGTTTTTTCGACCTGGAAGATCGCGGCATTATCGCCAGCCTCGGCCATCACTTGGAACAGGGCTATTTGCAGGCCTTTTGCGTGGAAACCCTGGATTGGGAGACCTTGTTCAACCGCGAGCTGGACGTGCCCCAACGGCGGGATCGCTGGCTCTTGCTGGAGCGGCACTGGGTAGAAGAGCTGATCCCCTACGCCAAGGCCGCAGCACAAAATGACTTTCTGGTGGTGGCAGGCTTCTCTCTGGGGGCCACCCACGCCGTCAACCTCACCTGTCGGCACCCCGGCCTGGTGCGCCGCTGTCTGGCACTGGGGGGGCCTTACGATGTAGCGGCCCTCGGCCCTGTCACCGGCTGGGATCCCCAACCGGCGGAGCAGGAGCTGTACTTCATCAACCCCTTGGCCTACATGTCCAACATGAGCCGACAACTCTGGGAACAACTGGGCGGGCAAAATACCGAGCTAAAGCTGCTCACCGCCCACCGTGACCACTGCCTCAACGACAACCTGCGCCTGGCAGAAGTCCTCCGCCGCAACCACATCCCCCATCACCTGGAGGTGTGGGAGGGGGATCACGACTGGCCCACTTGGCAAGCGCAAATCCGCGCCTTCGCGTAGGATCCCGCCCAGAAGAGCTCGCCGAAAATCGCGAAGGCACCAACATTGCAGAAAATATAGTCATTGGTTCAAAGCAAAAGAGCCTTTTTTGATGATCGAGGACTACTGGGTTGGCAGCCTGCACTTTAGCGAGCCTTTTGGGGACGACACCCTGGCCCGCCTCAACGCTCTTCCGCCCGTTCAAGCTCGCAACGGCAAAACCTACAAGATCCAGGCCGAACATGTCACCATTCACGAGGTCAACCTCGACTACCGCACCAAGTATCGCCTCATCCTGGATCGCTTCAGCTACCTTTACCCGCAGGCTATCGGCCTGTTTATGGGCTTTGCTTTTCGGGGAGTGTACCTCATCAACAACCCCTTTAGCTTCTACTACTACCTGCGCAACAAGGATGCCGCCTATATGGTGGTCAAAGAGCTGGGGATCTCCATTCCAAAGACTTACATCCTACCTCCCAAAGAAGCTCCGGCTTTGAAAGCAGAAGACTTTAAGTATCACAAGTTTTTCGATTGGCAGGGGATGGCAGAAGATCTCGGCTGGCCAATTGTCATCAAACCAGCAGAAGGACGGGAGGCCATTGGGGTGGAAATTGCCTACAACATGGAGCAGCTCCTCTACTTTTACGACCGCTCCGGATCCCAGGTGATGATGATCCAGGAGAAGGTTAAAAGTCCTTACCCCTGGCAGATTCGCGCCCTCTGCATTGGCCGAAAGATCATCCCTATTAAATACATCTTTCGCAAGTTCGATGCCAGCGAGTACTTATTTGATCCAGAGTTTCTCACCCCGGAGATGGGCAAAAAAGTTATCGATACATGCCGGATCATCAATCGGGCATTGGGCTATGAAATGAACTCGGTGGAGCTGTTCATTGACGAGCAGGGAGAGCTGCAAGCCATTGACTTTAACAATCCGGTGCCCGATGGCCGCCTCAAGGCTTTGGGGGAAATTTTTTATAACGATTACCAGCAGGCCCTTTGCGATCTGGTCGTAGATATTGTGCGGGAACAGCGTCCTTTCGACTTCTTGCCCCCAGATGTCAACCGCTTTGCCCAGATTGCCCGGCGGGCCGACCTCACCCGTGAGCAGAAGTTTCAGATGGCTCTGGAATTGGCCAACCACTACTACGAGCCCAGGGATCCCGAATAAAATAACTTAACAAAGGCACGGTCTAGCGCTGGGAAAGTTTTGAGCTGGGCAAAGAGCAGTTGTCTAGCTTTCGCCGATGTGGCCCTTGAGGTGCAGGGATTCCATCCTAGGTTGAACTTAGAGGAGGGATCCCCTCCCAGCCGAGGCAGGGCAAGTTGGTCTATCCGGACAGGCAAATGTCAACTGGTTTGAAATTGCGCTGGTGCCACGATATTCGCGGGATCCCAGCATCTGCCTGGCAAGCGCTGCAGACGGAGCGCACCTCTCCATTTTTGGAATACGAGTGGCTGCACAGCCTAGAAGCTTCCGGTTGCGCCAGCCGCAACACGGGGTGGCTGCCCTGTCACCTGCTGGTGGAGTCGGATGGGCAACTGATCGCCGCTGCCCCCTTGTATTTGAAAAGCCATAGCCAGGGCGAATTTGTCTTCGACCAAGAGTGGGCTGCGGTTGCCAGCCAACTGGGAGAACGCTACTACCCTAAGCTCATTGGCATGGCTCCTTTTACGCCGGCCACCGGCTATCGCATTCTTGTCCATCCAGACTACTCGGAAGCAGAGGTGTGGCCGTCGATGCTGGCTGCTATCGATCGCTTCTGCCAAGACAACGATATTTCGGTGTTCAGCCTGCTCTATGTGGACTTAGACTGGCGGGCCCAACTGGAGGCCGATGGATTGACTCCCCGAATTACCCACAACTACCAGTGGCACAATCCCGGCTATCGCTCTTACGAAGACTTTTTGAGCCAGTTCAACGCCAACCAGCGGCGCAACATCAAGCGAGAGCGGGCCGCCATGGAAAAAAGCGGCATAGAACTCAAGATCTACACCGGAGAGGAGATCACGCCGCGCCTGCTCTCTCTCATGTACGACTTTTACAGCAATACCTGCGCTCAATTCTGGAACTGGAGCAAATACCTTAACCGCCGCTTTTTTGAGGCTCTTTATCCCAACTACCGGCAGCGGCTGGTGCTGGTAGCCGGCGAGCGAGGTTCAGAAGTGGTGGGGATGTCTTTTTGTGTTCGCAAGGGGGATCGCCTCTTTGGGCGCTACTGGGGCTGCCGGGAGGAGGTGAAGTTTTTGCACTTTAACGTTTGCTATTACGAGCCGATTGCCCTGGCCATCCGCGAAGGGATCCGCAACTTTGATCCCGGGGCTGGGGGATCCCACAAGATTCGGCGGGGATTTCCAGCCACCCCCGTGTATAGCTACCACCGTTTCTACCGCCCCAGGCTAAAACAGGTTCTGATCCCCTATCTGAACCGCGTCAACCCTCTCATGTTGGCTGAGCTGGAGAGGGTGAATCAAAACGAGGTTCCCTTTCGAGAGGATGTTTTGCCCTCTTTGTCTGCCTTGACCCAGAGATAAGGGGCCCTTTTGGGAGGTGGGAAAGGGGCGTATCTGGCTCGAGACGACTACGGAAAAATACGCTTGAACCCTAGGCTCTCTGCTCCAGAAGCAGGGAAGCTGAGGGCAGGCACGCCAGTGTCTTAGAGCGCTTGGAAGTCCTCTAGGTTTACCACTGGATAAGCTTTTTCTGAACTGCTGCCATACACATGGCAACGCGAGCGTTGATCTCATCTTCAGAGCCAAAGATATCCAGCTTCTCTTTGAGCCTTTGAATACAATTTTGTACGGTCTTTTTGCTCGTGTGGATGCGGTCAGCGATGGCCTGGTCGGTAAGAGCCTCTTTGCAGAGCAGGTTCAAGACCTCGATTTCCCGCTCCGTCAGCTTGGTCAAGCCGCGCAACTCACGGGGCATGCGCAGTTCTCCATTGAGGGCACTTTTGGCCCCCTCCAAAAACACAGTGCGCCGCTCCATTTTGTTGACTGCGGCAAATCCACCTTGGTGTTTGCTGATCAGGCCCACCAAAGGAGTCAGCAGCAGCGGCTCGCTGGAATAGGCCATTACATTCAAAGTAGGATAGTTCTCGAAAATGTGGCGCAAGAACTCTAGACCAGGTTCAGCAGACTGTTCGCCACTGGTTTGGCCGTAGAGCAAGTCGGCTACTACCAAGTCCGGCTGCTCCCGCTGCAGGCGCAGTATGGCGTCCATCGGATTGGAGACTGTGATGCATTGAGCATCTGCTGCAATCCGTTGCAGCCACTCGCAATTGTTTTGGGCGACCTCGGGATGATCCTCGACCACCAAAAACTTGAGCGGGGCAGTTCGGTTCTCGACCTCAAACATCGATCCACTCCTCCAAATCCATTGTCGGCTGTGGGGGGGACGGCTAAAACCCCTTTGCAGTTTAGGGATCCCACCGACAAGCTACCCTAGTGTAGCCTCAAGTTAGGCCTGAGAAGGCCTAGCAGGGTAGGCTAGAGGGTGATGTTAACCGGATCCCGACTGTGGTACCTCTGCAAGATCGCAACCCAACCACCCACCCTGCCTACGTTACTTATGCCCTGGTGCTTATCAACATCCTGGTTTTTGTGTATGAGCTTACCCTATCGCCGCGAGAACTGGTAGCTTTTTTCCGAGAGTGGGCGGTGGTGCCGGTGGAACTGACGGCCAGCTTTCAGGGGGAGGCCACCTCTTCGCTGCGCCCCGAGTGGGTAACGCTATTTACCTCGCAATTTTTGCATGGGGGCTTTCTCCATATTGGTGGGAACATGCTCTTTTTGTGGGTTTTCGGCAACAATGTTGAGGATCGCTTGGGGCATGTGCGCTACCTCATTTTTTACCTGACTTGTGGAGCTTTGGCCGCCCTAACCCAGTGGTTTTTCGATATGGAGTCCACCATTCCTTCGCTGGGGGCAAGTGGGGCCATTGCCGGGGTGTTGGGAGCCTATATCTTGCGTTTTCCACAAGCTGAGATCTTGACCCTGGTGCCTCTGGGCATTTTCATTACAACCATCTATGTTCCCGCCTGGGTGTTCCTGGGTTTTTGGTTTGTGCAACAGGCGTTTTATGGTATTGCCAGCTTGCAGACTCCTATCAATATTGGCATGGAAGGCGGAGGCATTGCCTACTGGGCCCATGCGGGTGGCTTTGTGTTTGGAGCTATTTTGGGGCCGCTGATGGGTTTGTTTTCCGGCAAGAGCCCCTACGACTACCAAGCCACTCTGCGACAGCGCGACAGAGATCCGTTTTGATTTGTATTCAGAGGCCAGCTTGATAGGAGCAAATTATGGTCAGTCTGTCTGCCAGGCCCCTAACTCTGGAAGAGTTTCTGCGGCAGCCAGAAACTCAGCCCGCCAGCGAATTCATTGAGGGAGAGATTATCCAGAAGCCCGTGCCACAAGGAAAACATAGCCGCCTTCAATTGAAACTGGGCAGCTTTATTAATGAAATACTGGAGCCTTCTCAGCTAGGGATGGCTTTTCCAGAATTGCGCTCCACCTTTGCCGGCTATGCAATTGTGCCCGATATCTCTGTCATTGCCTGGGATCGGATCCCTGTGGATGAGGATGGCACCATTCAAAACCTCATACCCTTTTGCCCAGATTGGGTGATCGAGATTCTCTCTCCCGATCAAAATCAAACGAAGCTGGTCAAAAAAATCTTGATTGGCTTGGCCCACGGCTGCCAGATGGGGTGGATCGTAGCTCCCGAAGAAAGGGTCGTTTTCGCCTATCCTGCCGGACAGCAGCCAACAGTGCATGAGGATCCGCAAGAGGTTATCCCCGTTCCCGCTTTTGCCCAAACGATCCAACTGACGGTCGGAACGTTGTTTGGCTGGATGCGAGTTCAAGGCGGCGAAAGCCGCAAGCCCATTGGAGAAAAAAGCCAAGGCTAGCTACACCGGCTTCCCTCTCCTCAATTTGGCTCAGTGTTGTAAAGGGCAGGGGCTTGGGCAACCGTCGCTCCGAGGGAGGAGAGTTCCTGGCGCAGCAAGGCCACCAGGGCATTGGTGGACTGGTCGTAGAGGCTAGTGACCAGCTTGGGATAAAACCCGATGCCGATGATGGGGATGAGCAAACAGGCAATGATGAACACCTCCCGCGGCTCGGCATCCACCAGTTCCTCGTGTTCGGTCAGCTCTTTGTTTTCCGGGCCGAAGAAGATCTGACGCAACATCGACAGCAGGTAGATAGGAGTCAGGATCACGCCAACTGCTGCCAGGAACACCACCACCAGCCGGAAGGGGAGAGAGTAGGCATCGCTGGTGGCCATGCCGATAAACACCATCAGCTCAGCCACAAAGCCGCTCATGCCAGGCAGGGCCAGAGAGGCCAGTGAGCAAGCGGTAAACATCGAGAAAATCTTGGGCATCTTCAGGCCAACGCCGCCCATTTCCTCCAGCTCCAACGTATGGGTGCGGTCGTAGGTGGCCCCCACCAAGAAGAACAGGCTGGCCCCGATCAGCCCGTGGGAGATCATCTGCAGCATGGCGCCGCTCATGCCGATCTCCGTCAGGGATCCGATACCGATGAGGACAAAGCCCATGTGGCTGATGGAGGAGTAGGCAATCTTGCGCTTGAGGTTGCGCTGGGCAAAGGAGGTGAGGGCAGCAAAGATGATGTTCACCACCCCCAGCACGATTAAGACCGGCGCAAAGTAGAGATGGGCATCCGGCAGCATGCCCGCGTTCATGCGCATTAGGGCATAGCCCCCCATCTTGAGCAGGATCCCGGCCAGCAACATGTGAACCGGCGCTGTGGCCTCGCCGTGGGCATCGGGCAGCCAGGTGTGCAGGGGGAAAATGGGCAGCTTCACCCCATAAGCAATCAGGAAAGCCCCATACATCAGCAACTGGAAGCTCAGCGGATAGGCCTTGTGGGCCAGATCCGTCATGTCAAAGCTGATGGGATCCCCGTAGAAGGCCATGGCCAAGCCCGCCACCAGGATAAACAGCGAGCTGAGGGCGGTGTAGAGGATGAACTTGGTGGCCGCATAGAGGCGGTTGTATCCCCCCCAGATGGAGAGGAGCAAATACACTGGGATCAGCTCCAGCTCCCACATCAGGAAGAAGAGCAACATGTCCTGCACGGCGAACACCCCAATCTGCCCGCCGTACATGGCCAACATCAGAAAATAAAACAAGCGCGGCTTGAGGGTGACCGGCCAAGCGGCCAAGATGGCAAGCGTGGTAATAAAAGCCGTGAGCAGAATGAGCGGCATCGAGAGGCCATCGGCCCCCACCGACCAGCTCAGCCCCACCTGCGGCACCCAGGTGTAGCGCTCCAGCAGTTGCAAGCCCGTTTGACTAGGGTCGTAGCCGACATAAAAGCCGGCCAGCAAAATGACCAGGTCGGTGACTGCGATGAACAGGGCAAACCAGCGGATCCGCTCCGCCAACTTCTGCGCGTAAGCGCGGGTGGTAGGATCCCCAGCCGGCGCCGGGATCAACGGAATAAAGAGGGCGGCCACCACCGGATAGACGATGACTGTGGTCAGCCAGGGAAATTCGTGCAAGCTGGGCAGCGCCATGAAGATAACCTCGTTACGCTAAGTTCATGCCACACCCTTCCAGGGGGATTGCCGTCGGCTACAGCCAACAGCCCTTTACTAGAATCGCTCCTGAGTATCTTTGCTCAGCAAACCTTCAAAACTATCTCTATCTTAAGGCTCTTTATCTAGTTTGCCGGGATCCCTGGCCGGGCCCGACCAGGATTCAAGCATTGACCTGGTCCTCAAACCTGGCTATTGGAAACCTCATCACCTGGTTCCCGGCTAGCTGACCCTGCGCAATCGCGCCTGGACAAGACCGCTGCTGTTGGATAACAGTAGAAATAGTACTTAACAACCAAGCCAAGTCCGCCTCTGGCGGACGGTGAGGGGGGGCCTGGGGGAAGCTTTGAAGTATGGCACTGCATGCGGAGTTACACCGCCACCTAGGCGGTTCAGTCGTTCCTAGGATTTTGTGGCGCTACCTACATCGCCAGGGATCCCCTCTGGCAGAACGCTTTCCCGACTACGCCGAGTTTGAGGAGTTCTACACCCGCCCGCGCAACACCCTTGAAGATTACTTGGAGCTGCACACGCTGGTGGAACAGGTGCAAACCCTGGAAAGCTTACCCTATTTCATCTACCGTCTGCTACGGGGGGCCTATGTTTTTGAGGATCTGGCCTATCTAGAAATTCGCTACACCCCCTATCTGCGCACAGATCCCAGCTTGGACGAGGCGGATCGCCTCAAGCAGATGCGCCAAGTTATCGAAACGGTAGGGCAGGCCAGCCAGCAGCGGGAATATCCCATCGTCACCACCCAGATTGTGTGTTTGCACTCCCGCCTGCCCAGCCACATCAACCGCGCCATGGTGGAGGCCGCCGCCGAGTCGGAATACGTGTCTGCCATCGACCTGGCGGGGGGAGACAAGGCCTACGGCGAACGCATGGACGAGTGGATTGAGCTGTTCAAATATGCCCTGGCCCGTGGCCTCAAAACCACTGCCCATCTCTATGAGACTTTGGATGGCTGTTACCCAGAGCTGCTGCCCTACGTCTCGCGGATTGGCCACGGGATCCAGATCCCTCTCCACTACCCAGAGCTGCTGCCAGAGCTGGCGCGGCGCGGCCAATGTCTGGAGGTCTGTCCCACCACTTACCTGAAGACGGGGACACTACCCAGCTTGGAGCCCCTCAAAATCGTCTTCGACCGCTGCTTCGACGCGGGGGTAGATATCGCCATCTGCACCGACAACGCTGGCCTACACAACGTGCGCCTGCCGTTTGAGTACGAGAACCTGCTCACCCACGACATTATTGATTTCGAGCAGCTCAAGCACTGTCAGAAGGCGGCTTTTCGTCACGCTTTTGCCTGGCCCTACAAAGAGCACCCGGCCTCGCTGCTGTCGGAGCTGCAGCAGTCAGCCTCGAAGTCCCTAGTTTCCCTCTGAGAGGGGCAGACAGGACTTTGCTTGACATTTCCACCGGCAGACTTGGTCGCGCTTGCCCGGCGAGGGCTGGCGCAGCTCAAAACGACATCCCCCCTGAGTCGGGCAGCGGCCTCCTGTAGGCTGGTCTCAGAAAGGTCAGGCAGCTCAAGGCGAGCGCGGATGCGGTTAAAGTGTTGCTGCAGGCCGTGGCGATAGGTGGGATCGTAGTGCTGCTCCAGCAACTCCTGCACAAACTGCGGCCAGTCTTGGGCGTCGATGAGCTCAAACCAGCGCTGCAGGCGCGCTTGGCTATGGCGGGCTTTTAGGGATAACAGTTTCTCCTTGAGTGCCTGGGGATGGGCTATCCAGTGGGGATAATGGGCAATTATCCCCTTCACTCGCTCTTCCAAAGGCAATCGCACTTCCACGCAATCGGCTTGGGTGAGGGCCTGCCAAAGGGCAGGGGGCAGGTGGAGCTGGCCCACCTTGGCACTCTCAGCTTCCACCCAGACCGGCTTAGCTGGATCCCACTGGAGAAAAACCTGCACCAGTTGACTTTCAAAGCTCTTCTGGGTGGGCTGCGGCATCCCCCACTCCGCTCCCAGCACGGATCCGCGGTGGTGGGCCAGCTTTTCCAGATCGAGGACTTGGGATCCCTGGCGCTGCAGGTGGTGGAGCAATTGGGTTTTGCCGCTTCCCGTCGGCCCGCAGAGGACGCGGTAGGTAAACTCCTGGGGCAAGCTCTGCAGTTGCCGGCGCACCCAGGCGCGGTAGGTTTTGTACCCCCCTTGCAACACTGTGACCTGCCAGCCCACCTGGGACAACACCAGCGCCAAGCTGGCCGAGCGCTGCCCTCCCCGCCAGCAGTAGATGAGGGGGTGGTAGTCCCGGCTCTTGTCGGCAAAGTGGGTCTGCAGGTGGCGGGCGATGTTCTGGGCCACCAGGCTGGCTCCTCGCTTGCGGGCCGTAAAGGGATCCACCTGCTTGTAGAGGGTGCCCACCTCTGCCCGTTCTGCATCGTCAAGCACAGGCAAGTTAATGGCCCCCGGCCAATGGTCTTCAGCAAACTCTGCCGGCGAGCGCACGTCAATGATTTCGCTGTAGGTGTGCAGCCAAGGTTCGGCAGTGACGTGAATGGGGGCAGCCACAGACGCAGCGAGGAGGGAGTGGACTGAGTTCTCTCTTGCTCGATCCTGGCAGATTTCTAGGGTTGTTGCTTAAGGGGATCCCTGGGCCTGACAAGAGTTGCACCGCTCGGCTCCTCCTCCAGGCTAACCTCAGAGGGAGAGATAGGATCGCACTTTTTCCTCGTCCATTTGGTCAGTCGGCCCTTCCATAACGAGGGATCCATTTTCCATGAGGTAAAAGTAATCGGCCAAGCTTTGAGCAAACTCAAAGTACTGTTCTACCAGCAACACCGCAACGCCCCGCTCTTTTTGGATGCGGGCAATGGCTTCTTCGATCTCAATGATGATAGAAGGTTGGATCCCTTCTGTGGGTTCATCCAGGAGTAAAAGTTTAGGCTCTGCCACCAAAGCTCTGGCAATGGCCAATTGCTGCTGCTGCCCACCGCTCAAATCTCCACCGGGACGCTTCAGAAAAGAACGTAAAATCGGGAATAAGTCATAGACAAACTCAGGTATAGCCCGTTCTTTGCCCGGTGCTGCTTCTAACCCTACCAGCAGGTTCTCCTCAACCGTTAAGCGAGGAAAGATCTCCCGGCCTTGGGGCACATAGCCAATGCCAGCGCGAGCCCGCCAGTTGGGTGGGTAATGATTGATGGGTCGGCCCTCAAAGAGAACTTTACCTGTACAGTCTTTGAGAAGCCCCATTAGGGCTTTAAGCGTGGTAGTTTTGCCCATGCCGTTGCGACCCAGAAGGCAAACTGCTTGGCCGGGAAGGATCTTGAAAGAAAGATCTCTCACAATTAAACTTTGCCCATAATAAGCTCTCAGGTTACAGACTTCCAGCAAAGGCTGAGATCCACTTTGAGATAGATTTTGCGCTTTGGTGGCGTTTTCCGTATTCATAGGCTTGGATATAGAGTTGGTTAATTGGACGGTCAACACAGATCTCCCCTTCTCCCCTGTTTTCGTTTAGCCTCTGGCTTTGTGGGATCCAAGATAGACCTCGATAACTCGCGGGTCGTTCTTCACTTCCTCAAAGCTACCCTCGCACAACACTGCTCCTTGGTGTAAAACAGTAACCTTGCGAGCAATTTGCCGGACAAATACCATGTCATGCTCAATCACCAAAATGGTGTGATTTCGAGCTAAGGATTGAATTAACTCTCCCGTAGCCTCTGTTTCTTTATCCGTCATCCCGGCCACGCATTCATCAAGCAGCAGCAGATCCGGATCCTGGGCAATCACCATGCCAATCTCCAACCATTGCTTTTCTCCATGGGAGAGCAGCCCTGCCGGGATCCGATCCTTACGGCTCAGGCCGATGGTTTCCAGGAGAGCATCAGTCTTTTCTCGCAAGCGCTTTTTGCCAAATAAGGTGGAGAAAACACCCTTGTGAGGGTTGAGAGAGAGCTCCAAATTTTCTCGCACGCTCAGGTTTTGGTAGACCCGCGGCGTTTGGAACTTGCGACCAATACCCAAGGCAGCGATTTCGTGCTCCTTGAGCTTAGCCAGATCTTTTCCTTTAAACAGCACTCGCCCTCGAGTAGGCTTGACCTTGCCTGTCAACACATCGAGGAAGGTAGTTTTGCCCGCTCCATTGGGGCCGATCACCACCCTTAACTCCCCTTCTTCCAAAGAGAAGTTCAGCCCGTCCAAAGCCTTAAAGCCATCAAAGCTGACGGTGAGATCCTGAGTTTGTAAAATTTGCCGGGTAGTGGTGGGAGCTGCTGTAAGCATAGGGATCACGTCCAAGAACGGAAAGGCCAGAGGACGAGTAGGATTCTCAGCCCATCGAACAAGAGAGGACACTTGGCATCGTTATCTCACCCATTGGGATCCTCTTACTCTGAAGTTGTACCTTGCATAGGGGGATACTGGCACGGATTTAGGCTGGAGAAATATTGGCCAAACGCCGGCGCCAAAGCTGGAAGGTAACCCAAAGCTGCCTGCCCCGGGTGCGCACCCAGCCCACCAAACCATCCGGCAACACCAGTACCACCAGCAGGAACAATCCCCCCTGGAAAAACAGCCAAATTTCTGGGAAATTTTCGCTCAGCAAACTCTTGGCAAAGTTTACCAACAAAGCCCCGACCACTGCCCCCACTAAACTGGCCCGACCACCCACCGCCACCCAGATCACCATTTCAATGGAGAAGGGAACGGCCATGGCATTGGGAGAAATGATGCCAGTTTGTAAGGTAAACAAAGCCCCGGCGATCCCTGCCAGCGCAGCCGAGATGGCAAATACCAGCACCTTAAATCCGGTGGGATCGTAGCCAGAGAAACGAACCCGCGGCTCATCATCTCGAATGGCTACCAGGATTCGACCAAACAAGCCACTGGTAAGCCAACGACAGAGAAGGTAAGCCAAAACAACGGTTAAAACCGTGGCCACATAGACAGCAAAGCGCATCTGGGAAGAGTTGACATCCAGGCCAAATAACGTCTGGAAATTGGTCAGGCCGTTGGTGCCGTTGATTAAGCGCTGTTGCCCGTTGAAGAAGTTGAAGAAAATGATTGTGGTGGCCTGAGTCAGAATAGAAAAATAAACTCCTCGGATGCGATTTCTCACCACCAAATACCCCAGAGCTGCTGCCACCAAAGCCGGGATCAAGACAATAGCAATAGCCGTAAACGGAAACGAATAAAAAGGGTACCAAAACCAGGGCAATTCCGTTACCCCATAGAGGCTGAAAAACTCCGGTATCTTTCCCTCTGGCAGTTGCAACTTGAGGTGCATCCCCAAAGCATAGCCCCCCAAGGCAAAGAACACCCCATGCCCCAGACTCAGCATGCCGGTATAGCCCCAGATAAGGTCGATCCCCAGGGCAACAATGCTCAATGCCAGAAATCGCCCCAACAAGTTCAGCCGAAAACCCGACAACACAGTTGGGGCCACCAAGATCAAAGCCAGCGCCAGGCCAATGAGGAGCCCAACTTCCCACAGGAGCTTGCGGGCAGGACTGGGATCCCGACCGGTGGCAAGAATGGCCTCTTCACGATCAGCGGGGGGGAGATGAGCCAGTTTCATGGGCGGTGTGGGGGGATGGGGAATACGGCTAGAAAGATTCGCTCAAGAGGGCTGTCCTAGGCATCCACCATGCGACCTTTTTCGGGGAAAAGGCCGCGGGGGCGCACCTGCAAAAAGGCCACAATTAAGGCAAAGACCATCACCTTAGCCATGCTGGTGGTGGCAAAAAAGTTGAGGGTATCGGTCAGGATCGGCACGTTGGGAAAGATCAAAGCCAGCGTCCCGGAACCGATGACAAAGTTGGCAATTCCGATCCCCAGTGCCGCCACAATGCTGCCCAGGAGCTTGCCCACACCCCCCACGACAACCACCATGAAGGTATCCACGATGTAGTTCTGGCCGGTATTGGGCCCCACGGATCCCAGCAGGCTGACGGCCACGCCGGCTACTCCTGCCAGACCCGAACCCATGGCAAAGGTGAGAGCATCCACCGTTTGCGTGGAGATCCCGACACAAGCGCTCATGGCCCGATTTTGGGTGACGGCGCGGATGCGCAACCCCCAGCGGGTGCGTTGCAAGAAAAAGTACAGCCCCAGGATACAGACAACGGTGAGGGCGATGATGAACAGGCGAGTATTGGGCAAAAACAGGTTGCCCACCGGGATCCCACCCCGCAGCCAGCGAGGAGCGGTCACGTCTCTATTTTGGGCCCCAAACCAGGGCTGGGTGACGGCCAGGGCATAGGTTTGGGCCAGAACCCGCCCGCCTACTGCCACAATGGCCGTAGAAAGCACCAACAACAACGTCAGCACCCAGCCTTTGAGGCGCGGCCAATCGGCCCGTTTTGCCAAGAGCCACCAGCCGCCAAAAAAGAGCACCGCAAAGGCCCCCAAGCGGAAAGCCAACACCCAATTGACGCTGCGCACGAACTGCTGCAGGATCAGGCTCACGCCCCAGGTGGCCAAAAGGGTTTCCAGCGGCCGCCCATACAAAAAGCGAATCACCCCCCGCTCCAGAGCCAGACCCGCCAGGGCCGTGACGACAAAAGCGGCAACCAAGGCTGGAAAGATATACAGATCCCGCCAGGGATCCCCCAATTGTCGGAAGGCATTTTGCACCACAAAGGTGGTGTAGGCCCCCAACATCATCAGCTCCCCATGGGCCATATTGATCACCCCCATGAGGCCGAAGACAATCGCCAGGCCCAGAGCGGCTATCAGCAAAACGGTGCCAATACTGATGCCGTTAAACAAGCTATCCAAAAGCAAGGTCATCGGCAGGGGATCCTCCTTCTTTACCCGTTGACTGGGGACGCGCTTCCAACTCCAGGACGGGATCCCCAACTCACCCGCAAGGGATCCCGCACCCAGCGCTCAACAGGGCTAGCTGACTTTGAAGCGACCGCCTTTGGCCGGATCCGACCAGTCGCAGGCAAAGCCCTTGGTTTCCGCCACAAACTGGTTCCAGGGCTGTGGCTCCACAGCGTCTGTAGAAAAGATGACATCAAACAGCCCATCAGAGCGCACCTGGCCGATCCGCACGTACTTGGTCAGGTGGTGGTTGGTGTTCATCGTCACCAGACCCTCTGGGGCATCAAAGGTTTGGCCGTAGGCTGCTTGGCGCACCGCGTCGATCTCCACGGTTCCCGCTTTTTCCACCGCCTGCTTCCAGATGTAAACCATGATATAGGCCGCTTCCATCGGGTCGTTGGTGACGCGGTTTTGGCCGTATTCTGCCTTGAAGGCTTCCACAAACTTCTTGTTGGCAGGCGTATCCACCGTCATGAAGTAGTTCCAGGCAGCGTAGTGGCCTTCTAGGAACTCGGGGCCAATCGCCTGCACCTCTTCTTCGGCAATGCTGACGGACATAGAGGGATAGCGATCCGGCTCCAGACCGGCTGCTTTCAGTTGCTTAAAGAAGGCCACATTGCTGTCGCCATTCAGGCTGTTGTAGATCACGCCGCCGTTGGGAAGAGCGGCACGGATTTTGCTGATAATGGGAGTCACTTCGGTGTTGCCCAGAGGCAGGTAATCTTCTCCCACAACCTTGCCGCCCAGGGCCTCTAACTGGGCCTTGATGATGGTGTTGGCCGTGCGGGGGAAGACATAGTCGGATCCCACCAGGAAAAACTCTTTGCCCTTGTTCTTGAGCAGCCATTCCACAGAAGGCTCGATCTGCTGGTTGGGGGCAGCGCCGGTGTAGAAGATGTTTTTGGAGCACTCTTGTCCTTCGTACTGTACGGGATACCAGAGCAGGTGTTGCTTGGATTCAAATACCGGCAAAACTGCCTTGCGGCTGGCCGAGGTCCAACAGCCGAATACTGTTGCCACCTTGTCCACATCGATCAATTTGGTGGCTTTCTCGGCAAAGGTTGGCCAATCGGAGGCGCCATCCTCGATGATGGGCTCGATCTGCTTGCCCAAAACCCCACCGGCGGCATTGATCTCTTTAATGGCTAGCTTTTCCGCATCCACCACACTGGTTTCCGAAATGGCCATCGTGCCGCTGAGGGAGTGCAAAATGCCAACGCGAATAGTCTCTCCCTGAGCATAGGCAGGCACAGACCGCTTCACCCAGATCTGCGGCCCTAAGGCAGCGCCGGCTCCGGCCAGCGCGCCCATTTTCAGCACTTGACGACGATTAAAAGATTGAGCCATCGGTAAACTCCGAAACGAGGTGAGTGCAAAGGGTGTAGCGAAGTGTGGTTACAGCAGCCTGGCTAACGGGGGGAAGCACTCAGCTCATCACCTTGCCCATGGATCAGCTTGCCCAACTGCGCTCGGCTGAGGTTTTCACTAATGCCTTCCCAACATCAACAGGGGGAAAAGCCAGTTCTGCAGTCGAGAGAGCGTCGTGCGCCCCTGTTGCCTCGACGTGTTTTATCAAACCCATTCAGCCAGGAAGAAATTGTGTTGTGAGATACTTTTTTCCAGAATCTGAGCCTGTTCTCGCCAAGCTCCCAGGGATCCCTTGCTCTCGGCATAATGGAGATTTCGAGGTTGAAAATTGATGGCTTATGGTGCAACAGGCTGGCTATGGATCTTGGCGATCCCCAATTACCGCTGACCTGGTGGTGGCCGGATCCCTGCGCCTGGGGCAACCGGCTTGGGACAAGGGGGATCTCTACTGGACGGAGGGCCGTCCGCAGGAGAAGGGGCGCAACGTACTGATGCGGCGAGCTGCCGACGGGACGGTGCAGGAACTGACGCCAGCACCCTTCAACGTGCGCACGCGGGTGCATGAGTACGGCGGCGGCGCCTACTGGGTCTCCGAGGGGGTGGTGTACTTTTGCAACTTTGCCGATCAACGGCTCTACCGCCTGCTGCCGGGGTTGGCTCCCCAGCCCCTCACCGAGCCCGGCCCCTACCGCTATGCCGACGGGGTGGTGGACAGGAGGCGCCGGCGCATCCTCTGCGTGCGCGAGGATCACAGCCGCCAGGGAGAGCCAGAAAATACGCTGGTGGCCATCGATCTAGAAAGCGGATCCCAGCAGGTTTTGGCCAGGGGCCACGATTTCTACGCCAGCCCGCAACTGAGCCCAGACGGTCAGACCCTGGTGTGGCTGGTCTGGGATCACCCCCAGATGCCCTGGGACGGCACGGAGCTGTGGCGGGCGGAAGTGGCTCCTGACGGCAGCTTGGGAGAACCCCAGAAACTTGTTGGCGGCCCGGCTGAGTCCATTTTCCAACCCCAGTGGTCGCCGCAGGGGGAGCTTTACTTTGTTTCCGACCGCAGCGGCTGGTGGAACCTCTACCGCTGGGATCCCTCGGGGCCGATTCCCCTCTGTCCTATGGAAGCAGAGTTTGGGGAGCCCCAGTGGGTGTTTGGCCTGAGCACCTACGGCTTTTGTGGGGATGGGCAAATCCTGGCCATCTATCGGCAGGAGGGGCTCTGCCACCTGGCCCTTTTGGATCCGCGTTCAGGACGGCGGCAGGAGCTCCCCCTGCCCTACACCGAGCTCCACAACCTTCAAGTTAGCGGCGAAAAAGCTGCCTTCCTGGCCGGATCCCCCAGCGAAGCCATGGCCTTGGTCGGTCTGGACTTACCTTCTGGCCAATTGGAGGTGGTGGCCCGCTCTAGCAGCGTGGCAATAGATCTGGAGTATTTGTCGATCCCTGAGCCCATCACCTTTCCCACTTCTGGCGGGACAGTGGCCTACGGCTTCTTCTATCCTCCCAAGAACCGCGACTTTGTGGCCCCTGCCGGCGAAAAGCCGCCCCTGCTGGTGAAAAGTCACGGCGGGCCCACGGGAGCAACAGCAGCCGTGCTTGACCTGGGGATCCAGTACTGGACCAGCCGCGGGATTGCCGTTCTGGATGTCAACTACCGCGGCAGCAGCGGCTATGGACGGGCCTACCGGGAGGCCCTCAAGGGCCAATGGGGCCTTGTGGACGTGGAAGATTGCATTGCTGGAGCCCAATTCTTGGCCCAGCAGGGCCGGGTTGACGGCGAGCGATTGCTCATTCGCGGCAGCAGTGCCGGCGGCTACACGACCCTGGCAGCTTTGACGTTTCACAGGGTTTTCCGCGCCGGCGCCAGCTACTACGGCATCAGTGACCTAGAAGCGCTGGCCCGAGAAACTCACAAGTTTGAGTCCCACTACTTGGAGAGCTTAATTGGCCCCTACCCCCAACGGCAGGATCTCTACCGAGAGCGCTCTCCCCTCCACCACCTAGAGGGTCTCAACTGCCCGATCATTTTCTTTCAAGGCCTGGAGGACGCCATCGTTCCTCCCAACCAAGCAGAGAAGATGGTAGCTGCCCTGAAGGCCAAAGGGATCCCGGTGGCCTACGTGCCCTTTGAGGGAGAGCAGCACGGCTTCCGCCAGGCGGCCAACCTCAAGCGGGCGCTGGAGGCAGAGCTTTACTTCTACGCCCAGATCCTGGGGTTTCCCCTGCCAGAGCCCCTCGAGCCAGTTCCCATCGCCAACTGGAGTCCTCCCTGCCCTGGCTCGGCGCCTCCTCGTTGGGTATCGTAGTCAAGGAGCTGGGGGAGGGAGGCATGGGGAGCCTAACCAGCAACCTCTGGAGGCAATGGGTGGCCGCGGCCTTAGCAGCAGGCGGAGTCCTGGGCGGTGCCCTCTGGGGCTTTTACACTTCTTCCTGGGCAGAACCCGTTGAGATGGCGGCGGTGCCGCCGGCATCCCTAAGCGCGACTTCTGGCGCTGCCTTTTTGCGCGCCTACAAAGCCCTCCAGGGCGGCCAAGCCCAAGCGGCCTTGGAGTCCTTGCAAGGCTTGGAAGAGAAGCTGCCAGTTCTCACTGATGAAATTTGGAAGCTCAGGGCCCAGGCCTATGAAAAGCTGGGGGATCGAGAAACTGCCCGCCAAATCTGGTGGCCCAAGATCTTGCGGGAGTACCCCCACAGTCCTGTAGCCGCCTATGCCCTGTGGGGAATGGGCCAGGTGGAGCAACTGCGACGGCAATTTCCCACTCACCCCTTGACTGCTCGCGCCCTCCAGCACTTGCTGCAGCAGCATCCCGACCGCTACGACCTGCTGCGGGATCTGGCCCAACATCACCCGCAAACCCCTGGGTTAACGCCCCTCTTGGATCGCTGGCGCCAAGCCCAGGAGGGATCCCTCACAGCCTCCGACTGGCAGATCCTGGCCGATGCCTACTGGGAGCAGCGGGAGTACGGCAAAGCCGCCCGCGCCTACAAACACGCCCCTGCTACCCCCCAAAACCTCTACCGCCAGGGCCGCAGCCACCAGATCTCGCGGGAGTTTCCCCAGGCCAGGGCCGCCTACCAAGCGCTGCTGGCGCAATTTCCCGAGGCTGCCGAGGCCTCCCTCACCCAGCGTCGCCTGGCCGAGCTGAGCGACCTGCCGACAGCCCTTCAGTTGCTCCGACAGGTGGGATCCGGCTCGAATCCAGAGGCCCCAGAGGCCCTGCTCAGCCTCAGCCAGCTTTATGAACGCAACGACAGCCCGCAGTCGGCCCAGGCGGTGCGGCAGACCCTTTGGGAGCGTTTCCCGGCCAGCGAAGCAGCGGCCAACGCCGCCTGGACGGTGGCTTGGCGCCAGGCGCAAGCGGGCAATCTCAGCCAAGCCATTGCTCTGGCCCAGCAGATTGGCTTGGCCCAGCAGGATACGGAAATGGGGGCGCAACTGCTCTACTGGGCAGGCAAATGGCGGGAACGCCTGGGGGATAGGGCGACGGCACGGCAAACCTATCAGCAGGTGCTGCAGCGATTCCCTCACACCTACTACGCCTGGCGGGCGGCGGTGCAACTGGGCTGGCCAGTAGGAGATTTCTCCAGCGGCCGCCAAAGGGTTGAGGTGGACTTTCAGCCGGTGCGCCAACCGTTGCCAGGGGTCTCTGAGGCCACGCAAACTTTGCATCTCATCGGCGCCAGCCAACTGGCCTGGGAGCGCTGGCAGGGGGAAACGGCCCTGCGGCAACGGGATCCGCGCCAGATGAGCGTGGCCGAGCGCTTTGCCAGCGGCATTTTGCGCAACAACGCTGGCGAGCACCTCCAGGGGATCAACCAGGTGGCTGCTTTGCGCTTCAGCGCCGAGCCTGACCCGCTGCTGCAGAGCTTGAGGCAGCGCCAGGATTTCTGGCAGGCCGTCTACCCGCTGCACTACTACGCCGACCCGGAGAACACGTGGGAGGGGGATCCCTATGCCCGGCCTGGGCTGGCCTACTGGTCGCGGCAGTTTAACCTGAATTCCCTTATGGTGGCAGCCTTGATCCGCCAGGAATCCCGTTTTGAGCCGGAGATTGTCTCGGCCTCGGGAGCGCTGGGCTTGATGCAGGTGATGCCTGCCACCGGCCGCTGGATTGCCCAAAAAGTTAGTCTAGCCCAGTACAGCCTCACCAACCCTGCCGACAACCTGCGCCTGGGATGCTGGTACTTTGACTACACCCACCGCACCTATCAAGACAACACCCTGCTGGCCCTGGCCAGCTACAATGGCGGGCCTGGCAATGTGGCCAGATGGCTAAGCCAATTCGGCTTTGAGGATCCCGATGAATTTGTGGAGCGGATCCCCTTTGCCGAAACCCGTGGCTATGTCAAGTCTGTCTTTGGCAACTACTGGAACTACTGGCAGCTCTACACCCCAGAGGGGCGCACCTTGGTCAGCCAGCGCCTCCGTCAGCGTCCTGGCTAACCAACTCCCTCGACTGCGGCTAGGATCGGTGCCGAGAAGAGGTCAGCCGTTCTCCCAGCAATTGCAGCGAGTAGGCTGCCAGCCCCAGGCCCACCATGACAAATATGAAGGTGATCAGGGAAACGGATCCCACCAGCAGGTAGCGCACCAGAATGCTGATCCCCCGCGCCAGGGATCCGCTTTCCAGGTCGATTGGCGGCAGCTTGGCCAGCATCGAGAGCAGCAATTGTAGGAACCCATAGCCCAAACTGGCAGCAAAGGCAGCCCCCACGAGGGCGTTGAGGGGATGGGAGGAGGACGGCATGGGGCAGCACCGGAAAACTCACCATTATTGTAGGCTCCAGGTACAATATGAGCGTTTGTTCTGAGAACAAAATGATGGGGAGCGGGTCTGAAGCAGTTTCCCACTACGAAGTGTTGGGGGTTTCGGTGCTGGCGACGGCAGCGGAGATCAAGTCTGCCTATCGCCGTCTGGTCAAGTACCACCACCCCGACAGCCTCCTGGCCAAAAAAGATCGGGCTGCCGCTGAGCGTATTCGCCAGATCAACGCTGCCTATGCGGTGCTTAAGGATCCGCAAGCCCGCCGCGAGTACGATCGGCAACTGCGCTCCAATTACGCCCCGCCCCGCCCCCAGCCCACTGGCTCCCCATCAGAGACGGTCAGCCAGGAGGCTATTGCCCGCGAAGCCTGGATTCGGCAGGTCTACACTCCTCTGAACCGAGTTTTGGGGCCTTTACTGTCTTCCCTCAGGCCGCAGTTAAATGCCTTGGCGGCAGATCCTTTCGATCCCGATTTGCTGGAGGCCTTTGGCCTGTATCTGGAGGAGTGTACGCAGAAACTGACCCAAGCTCAGCAGATCTTTCGCCGCCTTCCCAATCCCAGCAGCCTAGGGGGGGTGGCTTCTCGCCTCTACTATGCCCTCAACCACTTGGAAGATGCCCTGGAGGAGCTGAGCTATTTCCCGCTGAACTTCGACGATCGCCACCTGCACACTGGGCAAGAGCTGTTTCGACGGGCGGAAGGGTTGCGTCGAGAAGCCATGGACACCTACGCCCAGAGTTCGCCCTAGCGAGACCGGCTGCCGGGTGGAGAGGGGCGGGAATCGTAGGGGGTAGGAATGTACTGCACGGAAGGACGGCCTATGCTGGCTTGTGGGTAGAGATCCATCAGGGCGTAGATCTGGGGCGGCAACTCGGTGGAGATGGGCAGGCCCAGCTCCCGCGCTTCTTCAGCCGTAATCGGGTAGTCGTGGGTTACCCGCCCGCTGGTCAGAGCCTGGATGAGGGGCTCAACGCGTTCGGGGGCAATTTTGCGCTTGGGCACCTCGTCCTTGAGCAGCTCCCGCACAAAGTTCTGTACCTGTTGCATCGCTTTGCGGGCCAGATCTGCCAGGATCAGCGTCTGGTCGTCGATCTCGGTAATGGGTTTTTCCGCCACCACCTGCAAAATGCTGGCGGCAGCGTAGCCCCCTATCTGCGGATCGACCGGCCCTAGGACAGCATTGACATCCATGACAATTTCATCGGCAGCCAGGGCCAGCATCGTCCCCCCCGACATGGCGTAGTGGGGCACAAATACCGTTACCTTGGCCGGATGGCGAATAAGGGCGCGGGCAATTTGTTCAGTAGCCAGCACCAGGCCGCCAGGGGTGTGCAGAATTAAATCAACGTAAGGCGCGGGATTCCCCACCGTCTATACGGTGGGGAGGGATAGCGCCTCCTGACTGATTCTGGATATAT
>NZ_JANSJN010000030.1:0-25866 GCF_047462555.1 Synechococcus sp. B60.1 | reverse complement strand
CAGAGACCCGGTACACGGGATCCACGGAGCAACTGGGGCAGAGGAAGAGACAAAAATCTCGCCGTAAAGCGGATGGGGAAACCCCACCCGCCTGCGCGGTGGGGTAGTTCATAACGACTGTAAACACAATTCACCAATACAGTGCAGCGCTTCCCACCGATTAAGCTAAGTCGTCGTAGGGGAGCTTGCTAAGAATAAGGTGAGCTTGCCTTGCCATGGGTTTAGCCGGGGCCGGGATCCCAGCTTACCTGCTCAAGAACCCACCGGCAGCACCCCCGTTTTCACCTGGAAGGTGCGCGCCTGCCCATCGCGGATGACCCGCAGCGTCAGCTTCTTACCCACCCCTGCGGCTTCCACCAACTGCTGTACCTGCTCGGCGTCGCGAATGGCCTGGCCGTCGATCTCGACAATGACATCCCCTTCCTGCAGGCCAATTTGCTCAGCGGGAGATCCGGGAATCACCTGCCCGATCAACACCCCTTCTTGCACTGTCAGGGGGGTGGGGCGGGCGGGGTCGCGGTTGAGGCGCGCTACCAAATCGGGATCGAGGGTAATCATGCGAATGCCCAGGAAGGCGTGGTCCACCCGACCATCGCGGATCAGTCGCTCGGCAATTTCCATGGCGCGGTTGATGGGAATGGCGAAGCCCACCCCTTGGGCCCGCTGGAAAATAGCTGTATTCACTCCAATAACCCGACCTTCTGCATCCAGCAGTGGGCCGCCCGAGTTGCCGGGGTTGATGGCCGCATCCGTTTGCAGGAACGTCACCCGCTTGTTGGCGGCCCCAATTTGGCCAGAGGAGCGCCCGACGGCGCTGATGATCCCCGCCGTTACGGTGTTGTCCAGGCCCAGCGGGTTGCCGATGGCGATGGCCCAATCTCCTGGCCGCACCCGGTCGGAGTTGCCCAAGGTAACGGTGGGCAGATTTTCGCCCTCGATCTGGATCACGGCGATGTCGGTCACCGGATCGGAGCCTTTGACTTGCCCTTCAAAGGTGCGCCCATCCAGCAGATGAACCCTAACCCGCTCGCTACCCTCCACCACGTGGGCGTTGGTAAGGATGAGGCCGTTGGCGTCGATGATGAATCCGGATCCGGTGCCTTCCTGCTGAAACTCCTGCGGCAGTTGCGGGATTTGTCCCCCAAAGAAGCGGCGGAACAGGGGCTGGTTAAACAGCTCGGGATCGATGGGGCTGGCTACGGTGCGGGTGGCGTCGATGCGCACCACCGCTGGGCCGACCTTTTGGGCAACAGCGGCAATAAAGTTGGAGGGATGTACGGCATCGGCAGGAGAAGCAGAACCTTCGGCTGCGGGACGGGACACCGACGAGGGCAGAAGGGATCTCATTTCTTCGTGGACCTGCCGCGTCCAGATGGCAAGAGGAGTTTGCTGCAACCATTCCTGCCCCCTTGGCGAGGACAACCAAACCCCGTAGGCAACGCCGCCGCCAAACAAAGTCATTGCCAAAAGTGTTTGCCGTAGAAGCCGCGCCATGATCCCTCCCAAAGCTAAGCCGTATTGCCGAGAAAACAAATGCGAAGATGGAAAGAACCTGCGCCAAATCTGCCAACTGACGCCAGCCCAGTCCAACCTTACGTCTATTCTACCCACCCTCACCCATTCCTCTAGATTGGTGAGAGCTTTGGGCTCAACTTAGCAAATCTGGTGGGCAACGGCAGTGCTCAAAGACCCAATGACAATCGTCCATTCGAGTAAGCTCCCTTCTTTTTTGCCCCAGGGGCGAGATCCGTGGCAGCGCCACCGCGCCTGGATGCAGTTGGCCCTGCAAGAAGCCGAGCGGGCGGGAGAAGCTGGGGAGGTGCCGGTGGCTGCCCTAGTGGTGGGGCCGGGGGAAGAGTTGTTGGCCCTGAGCGGCAACCGGCGGGAACGGGATCGGGATCCCACGGCCCACGCAGAGATTTTGGCCCTACGGCAGGCAGGGCAGCGCCTGGGCAACTGGCAGTTGCAAGGCTGTCGGCTATATGTCACCCTCGAGCCCTGCCCCATGTGTGCGGGGGCGATCAGCCAAGCGCGGCTGGCCCAGGTGATCTACGGTGCCGACGATCCCAAGGCCGGCGCGCTGCGCAGCGTGCTCAATGTGCCCGCTTCTGCCGCCAGCTTCCATTGCCCAGAGGTCATCGGTGGGGTTTGCGAGGCCGAGTGTCGTCGCCTGTTGCAGCAGTGGTTTAGCCGCCGGCGGGGGATCCCCCTGGCAACCTAATGGGGAACTTGGGCGACAAAAAGGTCGGCTTGAAGTCGTGCATCCGCGAGAGGTTTTTGATACTGTCATATCGGCTAAGGCCTCCGGCCCGCTAACGCGAGCGGCTGGCCGGGATCCCCTAGGACAGGCAGCGGCTTGAGTTTCGGGTGGGTTTTGAGATCTGCCTCCTCAGGCCTTGCTTTGTAGATCTTCTGGTGGATCCCTTCCTCCCCCATCGGTGGGCATGGAATCCGCTGCTCATAGGTGGTCTCTACCCAGAGGAGTGACGTGTGAGTGTAGCCCTCTTTTCCTCTCCGGTTGTGTCTCCGCTGCCCTCGGCTTGGCTGAGGGGGATCGGCCTTCTGGTCTGGGCCTGGCTCTGCTTGGCCTTCCCGGTGCAGGCGCGGGTGCTGCTGCGGGTGGGGATTGCCATCAACAAGCCGCAGGTCAGGCTTGGCAGCTCTGCCCCGGCCCGCCTGTTGGATGCCCAGGGACGGCCACTGGCCGAAGTTCCGGCCATGCAGCCGCTGCAGGCCAGCCGGATAGGCTCGGCGGTCAGTTTGGCTGGCCAACAGGGAGAACGCCTTTACCTACAGCCCACCACCCCCGATGGGCTGGTGTTCATCGACCAGAACTGGTACCGCGGCTGGGTGGAGCTGATCCCCGGCGAGAGTGGGGTGATCGCCATCAACCAAGTTGGCTTGGAGGACTACGTTTCCAGCGTGGTGGGCAGCGAGATGGGGCACCGTTTCCCGATGGAGGCCCTCAAAGCCCAAGCCGTGGCCTCCCGCACCTATGCCCTCTACCACCGCAGTCGTCGCTCCCAGCAGCCTTTCGACTTGGGAAATGGCGTCGATTGGCAGGTTTACAAAGGGGTGGCTGCCGAATCCAACCGCACCCAAGCGGCAGCCCGCGAGACGGCTGGCCAGGTGCTTATCCACCAGGGGCAGTTGATCAACGCGGTTTTCCACTCCTCCAGCGGCGGCCACACGGATGATGCCGGCAATGTTTGGCTAGAGTCGCGGCCCTACTTGCAAGGGGTGCCGGATTTCGACCAGCAGTCACCCGTGTTTAGCTGGACGGCTACCATTTCTGCCCAACAGCTCCAGCAGTTGGCTGACGGGATCGGGGCGATTCGCTCCGTCGAGATCCTGCGCCGATCCCCTTGGGGACGGGCCATCACCCTGCGCCTGCTGGGATCCCAAGGCAGCAAAGACGTCAGCGGCAGCGAATTCCGGCGGGCCCTGGGGTTGCGCAGCACGATGATCGCCATCAGCCCCCGCGGGGAGACGGCCACTACAGCCAGCCTGACCCCTATTGCAGCAGCCTCACCGGCTTTCTTCGAGATCCAAGGGCGCGGCTACGGGCACGGGGTGGGCATGAGCCAGTGGGGAGCTGCCGCCCTGGCCAGCCAAAACTACTCCTACCAACAGATCCTCAGCCACTACTACCGCAACACCCGCCTGGCCGTGGTGGAGGGACGCTAGAGCTCAACTTCGGGAAAAGACCCAGAAAATAACCGATTGGTAGCAAAAGTAGCTGTAGTTTTTGAGGGTTTGTGGGTAGCAACATTTTGATTGCTCTGGAGAGGTTTCCTGAGAGTTCGGTGGGGTTCTGCAGATCTTGTCAACTCTGATGCCACACCATCTCTTGAGTGCGGCGGAATCGAAAGCTGGTCCGCTGGTGGTCGCTGTCTTCGAGGGCTCCACGCCACTGTGGCAAGATCGAGGAAAGCCCCGCAAAAGCTGAGTTGCGTCTCCCAAAGATTTTGTAGAAATCTTGAATTCTCTTTTGCGGATCCTCAGGATCGACTCAATAATAATTGAGATACGTTTACGGGGATCGACCTCTACCTCTTCTTTTTCGAGCCCATAGCTTTAACCTCAGGTATCTGCCCTATGTCTCTTGCCACCTTAGCCCCCGCTTTTCCTGAACGTTGCCCGGCGCTGCCGCAGGCGCTTACCCCTTTGTGCGAGATTGCCCGCAACTATTGGTGGACTTGGAACCCCGATCATCTCACCATTTTTCGGGAAATGGATCCCACCCTGTGGGAAAAAACCTCCCATAACCCGGTGCGCATGCTAGAGGAGGTTTCTTACTTACGCTTGGCGGCCTTGGCTACTGACGTCAACTACCTCAACACGCTCAATCGCATGGTGCAGGCCTATCGCAAGTACATGGCGGCCGAGGATACCTGGGCCAGACGCACCATGAAAACCTACGACTGGCAGCGCCCTATTGCCTACTTCTGCGCTGAGTATGGCCTACACGAGTCTTTGCCCACCTACTCCGGAGGCCTGGGCATGTTGGCCGCCGATCACCTCAAGTCCGCCTCCGATCTGGGGGTGCCGCTGGTGGGTGTGGGACTGCTCTACCGCCAAGGCTACTTCCAGCAGCGCCTGGACAACAGCGGCTGGCAAGGGGAGCTCTACGAAGATTCTCAGTTCGAATCGCTGCCCCTGACGCTGGTGCGGCAGCCGGACGGCAGCCCTCTGTTGGTGGAAGTGGTAATGCGGCAGCGGCTGGTGAAGGCACACGCCTGGCGGGTGGATGTGGGCCGGGTGCCCCTCTTCCTGCTGGATACCAACCTGCCGGAGAATGATCCCATCGACCGCTGGATTACTGCCCATCTCTACGGCGGCAGCACCGATACGCGCATTGCCCAGGAGTGTATCCTCGGCATCGGGGGGGTGCGCCTGCTGCGCCAGTTGGGCCTGGATCCCATGGTCTATCACATGAACGAGGGGCATGCCGCCTTCTTGACCCTGGAGCTGCTGCGAGAGGAGGTGGCGCGGGGCACGCCCTTTGAGGCAGCAGAGGCCAAGGTGCGGGAGAAATGTGTGTTCACCACTCACACGCCGGTGCCGGCTGGCCACGATGCTTTCAGCCCCAACGAGATGGATGCCTTCTTTGCCTCTTTCTGGCCACAACTGGGCTTGACGCGGGAGCAGTTTTTGGCTCTGGGAGCGCGGCGCGGCGGGGATCCCTGGGAGCCCTTCAACATGACGGTGCTGGCCTTGCGCTATGCGCGGGCAGCCAATGGGGTGAGCAAGTTACATGGGCGCGTCTCTCGCCAGATGTGGCATGTGCTCTACCCCGAGCGCTCGGTGGATGAGGTGCCCATCGGCTCCATTACCAACGGGGTTCACGCCCGCACCTGGGTTGCCCCCCTCTTCTGGAACCTCTACGACCAATACCTGGGTCCCGACTGGCCGGAGCGGGTATCGGATCCGGAGCTGTGGGCCAAGGTGGAAGAAATTCCCGATGAGGAGCTGTGGCGGCGCAAGGAAGCCCTGCGCGAGCGGTTGGTGTCTTTTACCCGTCATCGGGTGTTGCGGGCGCGGCGCAACCGCGGCGAAAGCAACGAGCGCATTCAGGCTGTCAACCAGTTGTTGGATCCCAAGATCTTGACGATTGGGTTTGCCCGGCGCTTTAGCACCTACAAGCGGGGAGATCTAATCCTGCGAAATTTGCAGCGCGTCACTCGCATCTTCACTAACAAAGAGTACCCCGTGCAAATTATCTTTGCCGGCAAGGCGCACCCGCGGGACGAAGAAGGCAAGCGCCTGATCCAACGGGTGGTGGAATGGTCGAATCGACCTGAGGTGGCTCACCGGGTTGCCTTTATTGAGAATTACGATGCCTACGTCAGCCGCAATTTGATCCAAGGAGTGGATCTGTGGCTCAACACCCCGCGGCGTCCTCTGGAGGCCTCCGGCACCTCCGGGCAAAAAGTGGGCTTCAACGGGGGGCTTAACCTATCTGTTTTGGATGGCTGGTGGCCCGAAGGCTACAACGGCCGCAATGGCTGGGCCATCGGCCAAGAGATCGAAGGCCTGGACCCAGCCACCCAAGACGATCTGGACGCCAACTCCCTCTACGATGTATTGGAATACGAGATTATCCCCATGTTCTACGACCGGGATGAAAAAGGGATCCCGCGCCGCTGGATTGCCCGCATGAAAGAAGCAATCCGCACCCTCAACCCGGTTTTCAACACCGACCGCATGGTGGCTGAGTACGTGTTGAAAATCTACGAGCCTCAGCCCCTGGAAGCAGAGGTGAGCCGGACTTTCTCAGGTTCGGCTGTGGTCAGCTAGGATCCCCCAGCCCCTCTCCCAGAGGAATGGCCCTCACCCCCAGCCCCTCTCCCAGAGGGAGAGGGGAGATGGCTATCATCATGCAAAAAGTGAGATCCCTGCCCTCCTCAAGGGGAAAGGCAGGGATCCCAGGTCTAGGCGCTGGCGTTGAGGGTTACCGGGAAGGTCAGCGGCTCCGGCTCCTCCTCAGGCGGCAGCATCACCACCTCTGAGCTATCGATGATTGCCTGCAGCTCTTCTCCATCGATGGTTTCGGCCTCCACCAAGCGGCGGGCGATGCGATCCAAGAGGGCGCGGTTTTCCCGGATCAGGTAGGTGGCCCGCTGGTAGGCCTCATTCACCAGCCGCCGCACCTCTTCGTCGATGAGGGCCGCCGTCTCCTCAGAGAAATCCCGCTCGGCAGCAATCTCACGGCCTAGGAAGATGTTGCCATATTGGCGGCCCAGGGCCACGTTGCCTAGGCGGTCACTCATGCCAAAGCGGGTGACCATGTTGCGGGCAATGCGGGCCACCTGCTGTAGGTCGCTGGCTGCCCCCGTGGTCACCTCCGCCTCGCCATAGACGACCTCCTCCGCCACCCGGCCCCCCAGGGCAACAGTCATCATGTTTTTCAAGTGGGCACGGGTGGTCAGGCCCATGTCGTCATCGCTAGGCATAAACCAGGTGAGGCCGCCTGCCTGGCCACGGGGAATGATGGTGACCTTTTGAATGGGATCGTAGTTGGGCAAGAGGGATCCCACCAGGGCGTGTCCTGCCTCGTGGTAGGCCACCAGCTCCTTGCGCCGCTCGCTCATGAGGCGATCTTTCTTCTCTGGGCCAGCCAGCACCCGATCCACGGCGTCGTTGATCTCGTCCATCGAGATCTCCGTGAGGTTGCGGCGGGCCGCCAGGATGGCCGCTTCGTTGAGCAGGTTGGCCAGGTCTGCGCCGGTAAACCCAGGGGTGCGGCGGGCCAATTTCTCCAGATCCACATCGGCGGCCAGGGTTTTGCCGCGGGCATGCACTTTGAGGATCTCCAGGCGGCCCTGGAAGTCAGGGCGATCCACCGTTACTTGGCGGTCAAAGCGACCGGGCCGCAGCAGCGCCGCGTCCAACACATCGGGGCGGTTGGTGGCGGCGATAACGATGATGCCGGAGTTGCCCTCAAAGCCGTCCATCTCGGTCAGCAACTGGTTCAGGGTTTGCTCCCGCTCGTCGTTGCCACCTCCCAAGCCGGCTCCCCGCTGCCGACCCACGGCATCGATTTCGTCGATGAAGACAATACAAGGGGCATTTTGCTTGGCCTGCTCGAACAGATCCCGCACCCGCGAGGCCCCTACCCCAACAAACATCTCCACAAACTCGGAACCGGAAATGGAGAAGAAGGGCACACCCGCCTCTCCGGCCACAGCACGGGCTAACAGGGTTTTACCCGTACCTGGGGGGCCAACCAGCAACACCCCGCGCGGGATCCTAGCGCCTAGAGCGTTGTACCGCTCAGGGTTTTTCAAAAAGTCCACTACCTCCGCCAGCTCCAGCTTGGCCTGGTCAACGCCGGCCACATCGTTGAAGGTAACCTGAGTTTTTGGCTCCATCTGCACCCGCGCCCTCGACTTGCCGAAGTTGAGCGCTTGGCTGCCAGGGCCGTTCTGGGCTCGGCGCAGCAGGAAAAACAGGCCAAGCAGCAGCAGGACGGGCAAGAGGAAGGTGCTGAGGATGCGCCCAAGCAGACCCTCCTCCTGAACCGGGCGCACCGCCAGCTCCACCCCTTGGGAAAGCAAGGTGTTCTCAAAATCGGGGGTGAGGGGAGGCAGGTTGACCTGCACTTGGGTGGCGCGGTTGTTGATCTCCGCCTCGGCAATGGCGATTTGGCGGCCATCGGGGGCAATCTCGACCAAGACTTTGCTGACCTCGCCCCGTTCCACGCGGCTCATTAGGTCGGAGTAGCTAATCTCCAGACGCTCAGCCGGACGGGTGCCGAAGAAGGTTGTGGCCAGCGAGATCAAGACAATGGCCAGCAACGCATACAACCCGGCACTTCTCCATTTTTTGTTTTTACCTTTCTGACTCACGGAAGCATTTCCTCCCAAAGGGTGCTTTTTATCGAACTCACAGATGGCATCTGGGGTCGAGTGGATTCCTGCAACGATAGACTATTAATTAATATTAACCCGGCTAAGAGGCCGGGGAGAATAGTCGAAGATCCGTAGGATCGCGCACTTTTGTCAACGGGCTTGCGGCTAGGATCGGGGACGAAAGGGCGGCATTTCCCCTCTTTCCTTGGTTTTCTAGGGAATCCCCATGTTGACTCAACTGCGCCAACTGAGCCTGGCTGCCGACGGACGCTACCTCAGAGATGAAGAGATGCAGTTCATGGAGACCTACCTGGCCTCCTTTGAGCTGCGCCTGGGCGCCTATCGCAAAATCCAGGAGGCGGAGGCCGAGATCATCCGCGAGGTGGAGGCAAAGCTGCGGGCCTTGGATCCCTACTTGCTCATGCGGGGAGTAGAAGACTTCAGCAACAAATGGAAGGCTGACACGGTGCGGGTTTTGCGTCTCTCAGCTTTGGCCATGCTCCTAGACGATGAGCAGCGCTACAAGGAGCGATTTCTCTACTGGTTTCAGACCTTGATGCGGGCCTTCCGCACCCAGCGCAGTTGTGAGGCCACCTACCGCTTCTTGCAAGAGGTGATAGCCAAGTACCTCACCCCCGCGGAGTTTGCTTTGATCCAGCCGATCCTGGAAACCAACCGTACCCTGCTGGGTCTCACCTAGGCTGCAGTCTCGGAGGAGGGGCTCGACTCGATCACCTCCAGCTCGTCGGCCTGCAGATGGGCGCGGAACTTATTCCCAAACTGCACCTGAAAGGGAAAATTAGCGCTGATCGGGCGACCGTTCCAGTCTTGGATCACAGCCGTCACTTCTCCCTCCATCCCTTTGAGGTCAAAAGGTTGATTGCGATGCTCCGGGTGGTGATAGACGATCACGCTGGTACGCACCCGCACTCGATCTCCGACTTTCATCACACACCATTACACGGCGCTGTTAGGAGCCGTGCCCTCCAACCGTTGAACGTCAAAAATTAGCAATCCCCCAAGTTGGCATTTTGCCATAGCTGCTTGCCAGTAGCGACCTCATGCAAACTCCTTCGAGTGGTTGCCCTCCGGCGTTCCTTGCGAAGCTTGGCCAGGCTGGTCTCGCGCCCAGCTTGCAGTTGCGAGGCTGGCATTGCTACTCCTGCCAATTGCTGACCAAGAGCCCCAAGCCCGCTGACGCGATCAGTCGGGGTACTTAGCCTCGTAAACTACCCGACTCCGACCGCTCAGCGGTACGGAGCGGGCTTAAGCGCTACGCGCCGCTGACGCGAACGGTAGCCCTGCAGTTGGCAAGCCAACCACGGACCCCCCTCGTTCCCCCCGTATACGGGGGGATGTAAGGGGGGCCGGGGGCCGGTTTACAGCGACCCCCAAAAGGGCAATCCCGTTAGCACCGTTCAAATCTGCATCCCCTTCCCAACCACAGGCCGGGTTGACACAACGAAAATGCTTCCCTTCCCGTTGCCCAAGCCAGAAGCACTGGTGGCAGGTCTGCGAGCTGTAGGCAGGCAGCACCACCACAACCTGGATCCCTGCTCTGGCGGCCTTGTAGTGCACAAACTGCCGCAACGGGTAGAACGCCCCTCGCGCTAGCGGGCCGTAGGCCTCACTGTTCGCCCGCCGCCGCTCTCTCTTGCTGCGCCGCTGTTGGTTGACTCGTTCACGGATCCCGGTCAGGTCTTCCAAGGCAATAAAACTGTGGGTGGCCAGTGCCCTGGAAGCAATGGACTTGGAGATGCAGTGGTTCACCCAAGCTTGAAAGCGCCTCTCCCGACCAGACAGCCGTTGCAGCAGCTCCCGACACCTGCGCCGAGTGCTGCGTGGGCCCTTACCGGCCTTGCGTTGCAGAGCCGCTCTCAAGCGGGAGTAGTGGTCTCTGACCCAGTTCAACTGCTGTCCATTCCAGTGGTCTCCCTCAGAGGTATGGGCAATATCTCTCCTACCCAAGTCCACCCCAACCGCCTTAGCAGTGTCTCGTGGCTCCGGTGGGTCGTGCTCCACGCCAATCTGGATGTAGTAAGAACCATCTTTGCGTTTGATGAGCGTGGCCGATTTGGGATTAGTGCCTGCCAACACGCCCCGCTGGTAGTTGCCCATTGCCAACTCAAAGCGTTCCCGCCCCTCAACGGTGGTCAGCGACACCGTCCAGTCTTTTTCCCGGAAAGAGAAGATGCGGGCATCGTAGGTAACAAATCCGCCCTTGAACGCTTTAACTGAACGGTTTTTCTGTTGGGCAATCTTACGTGCAGCGGCCAACCTTCTTCTGCACACCTGTTGTGCCAGGTTGCTGGATAGTCCAAAGCGGGTACGAATTTCGCGGTAGCAGAGCGATTGGAGCTTGACGGCGTTGACTATCTTCTCTGGCGTGCTTTGGTTGACCCAGTAAGGCCTCCGGCCCGCTGGCGCGAGCAAGGCTCGCGCAAAAGCATCAAGTGTCGCCTCCAGCTTGGCGGCTTGCGACACAGACACCTTGAGCTTGCAGGAGATAGTCAGGACTTGGGCCATGTCACAGTTATCCGTCGTCCGCATTCCTCCCGCCCCTGACCGGCCCCCCTCCGGGGGTACAGGGCGCGGCTCCTGCGGTTTCTAGCTGAAAAGGCAGCCCACCCCAGGAGCCTGCTGGAAACACTCTAGCTCAGCCCCTAATGAAGCCTGCAGAATGTAGAGAACTATGTAGAAATTGATACAGTGGTTTGCATTTCTCCGGGATCCCCTCGCCCCACGGAGCCGGGCCGGATTCTAGGAGCATTGCCCCCACCCAAGCCTACTGACTTCAGCCGAAGGATCCCTCTGGGGAACCCGGGATCGGTGGGGCTCGTCAGTGTATTCCCGGACACGTTTTTGGGAGACTTTGACGAGGAAAAACGGATGATCGATTGGTTGACCGGTGCTTTGATTGCATTGTTGCCGCCTGTTCCAGGGGAAGGGGAACACATGGTGGTGAGCCACTATGGCCAATTGCCTCCTGGCCAGAGCTGGAATCGACTCAAGGATGGCAGCGTCTTTCGACCTGAGCAGGACTTTGTTGCCGCCCATCGCACTTTGCCCATTGGCACGCGCTTGTTGTTGACCAATCCCGAGGATCCCAGGCGCAGAGTGGTGGTGGATGTTCTGGATCGGGGCCCCTTTGTTCGCGGTCGAGATCTGGACATTTCGACGGCTGCCGCTCGTGAGCTAGGCATTTATGAGCAGGGAGTGGCGAAAGTAGAGGTGCGTCTGTTGCCTCCCCAGGAAGTTCCTCTCTCCGGCCTTTTGATGAGCCTAAGGTAGAAATTGCTGGGCAAAAATAACTACTAGAGTCGGCTCCCGATGGGGAGAATCTGCCCAGGATAAACGACTCCCGACACTCATCTTCGTTGAGTAAACACAACTCATCAAATAGAGTACGGGCTTCACGCTTCACAGACTTGTTTGTACAGAGGTCTCAGCGTGCTGCCACCGTGCGACCCACGGCGAGAAACTCTCCAAAGATTTAACTTGTTCGCCTCAATTGCAGCACGAACGGCTTTCATCGCGACACTGATTGGCTCTTGAGCCAACACAATTCACCAATACAGTGCGGGGCTTCCCGCCGATTAAGCTAAATGCCTGAAGATTTGCTGGGCTGGTTTTCTGCTTCTTGTCTGCGGCGATCGCCAATGCCACAGTCGCCGCAGCATTCGGGTCGCTTGAAGTCGTCCCAATGGATGCAGGCCCGGCAGCCCTTCAGCATTTCCGGCCAGCGCTCTCGAATCAATAGTTGTCGCAGCCTCACTTCTCGCGATTCGGGAAAGGGGTGTCGCAATCCATCCATGGCCCTGGGATCCGCAGCTCTCTGTCTCTGGTATAAGAGCAAATGGAAGTCTGCAATCTAGAAATATCGGCATAGCTTAAGGTTTGCGCTTTGCCCATCTCTAGAGAGCTTGGGCTAGCTCAATTTTCTTGAGCCCATTACTTTTCGAAGGAATTTGCAAAAAATGTAAACGATTTCTTATGAGATTTAGCTGGATTTTTCCCCGCTTAACACAAAGGTGGGATCCAAAGGCAGCAACAGTTGGGTGCGACCGCGGTGTTCCAGGCGGTTCACGGCCGATTGGATCACCTCCACATGATGAGCTCGCACGGCAGCCAGCCCGGTAGAGAGGCCGTAGAGCCCCTCCAGAGAGTTGGTGGTTGCCACAATCCTGCCGTTGGGCTTGAGATGGTTCCAGGAGGCCTCCAGGATCTCCCGTAGGGGATGGCCGCCTTCGATACAGATGCGATCGGGGGGCGGAGAGAGCTGGTGCAAGCAAGCGGGGGCAGTGCCCTGGATTACCTGCACGTTGTTGAGGCCGAATTTCTCGCAGTTGCTCTCGATCAGGCTGACCACCTCTGCATCTCGCTCAATGGCGATCACCTGAGCTTTGGGGCAGAGAATGGCCGCTTCGATGGCGATGGTGCCTGTCCCGGCGCCGATATCCCACAGGCAGTGGTCTTCCCCCAAGCGCAACTGGCTTAGCACCAGCACGCGCACCTCGCGGGGGCTCATCGGGATCCCCGGGATCCGCTCAAAGGCAGAGTCCGGGATCCCTGGGGTGCGGTAGGGCCAAGAGAAGGGGGTTGCCATCGCCAAAGACCGCTGCCGCGAAAATGGCCATCTTCCTCAGCATAAGGCGAAGGCCCAACCGACTGGCTATGCTCTTTATGTCCTCCTGCGGGGAGAGGGGATCCCCGCTCTAGGCCAACCTAGGGCAGAAGTCCCCGTGAGGGCCGCACAAAGCTCCAAAGCTGATGATCGGACTCGAACCGATGACCTGCTCATTACGAGTGAGCTGCTCTACCGACTGAGCTACATCAGCAATTTTGGATACCCCCACATCCCTTTGTTCGGCCAGTTCAGCAGCGCAAACTGGGAACGGGGGACGGGAAAGCCGACTTGGATTCGTGTTAAGGCCTATCTATCCTAGCGCATCCTTGCCTTGCTCGGGATCCCCAGGGCCACAATCCCAAAGAGAGACCCAAGGTCAGCCAGGCCAGCCAGTCGCCTGTGCGCGTGTAGAAGGTGACCTGAGATTGCCGCCTGACCTCTCCGCTGACCACCCCGCGCTGAAAAATCGGGCCCACCCGTTGCATTCGACCGGAGGGATCCACCACTAGATTGCCGCCGGTGTTGTTGACAAAGACCACGCTGCGCCGGTTTTCAACCGCCCGGAAAACCGAGAGCCGCCCGTGGAGCAGTGGCCAGTGGCTGTTGCCAAACCAGCTATCGTCCGAGATGACAATCAAGGACTCAGCTCCCGCGCGGGTCAGAGCTCGGCTGGGGGCAGGCAGAACGCTCTCCAGGCAGATCATCACCCCCAAAGGCCCAAACAGCTCTCCTCCCGCCAGCGGCCGATAGCCATCGGGGGAGGGCACGTAGCGCCCTGACTCAAAGTAGGGGAAGATCCACTGCTTGCCAAACCAATCCAGCACTTGGCCCCGGGCGTCAAAGAGGAGGGCGGTGTTGAAAAACCGTTGCTCCTCCTCCGGCAGGTGAGCTGTGCGGGGATCCGGCTCCGTGGCTCCCGTAATCAAGGCCCCTTCCGGGGGGAGGATGGCTTGCATCAGCTCGATCACATAGGGTTGCAGGGGGGTGTTCAGTAATCGGGCCCGCAGGGCTCCTTCCGGCCAGATCACCAACTGCGCCCCCTCGGCCACCGCCTGGGCCGAAAGCTGATGCAGCTCCCGGTAGCGCTCGCTGCGGTAGTCCCAACTGCGATCCGCCTCCAGCCAGGCCACCTGCTGCACCGCCCCCACGCGAAAGCTGGGAGCCCCTTCCGCCGCCAAAGCATCAAAGTAGGCCAGCCGTAGGCTGCCGTAGGCCAAGACTAGCCCCCCCAGACCTAGGCTGCAGGCCAGCGTGCGCCGGATAGCGGGGTTCTTGGCCCCAGCGCCAAGTGCTCCCCTTAAGGATCCCTCCGCCCTCCACTGGCGGCGGAGCTGCTCGGCCAGCTGCCAAACCACGCCGTTGACGAACACAGCAAAAAAGGTCACTCCCCAGATCCCAGTGAGATCGGCAATTTGGATCCCGAGGGGCCAGTCAAAGAGCAGGGATCCCCAGTGGAAGGGAATCGGCCAGCGGAGCAGACCCAGCAGCCCATCCAGCCCTGTCCAGACCGTGGCCACCCCTAGGGGACGGGCCCAGGGGGGAAGTGGTTGGCTCAACTGCAAACTTAAGACTGTGGCCGTTGTGAAAAACAGAGGGATCAGGGGGGCCACCACTGCTCCCCCTAGGATCTCCCAGGCGCTGAGCACTTGAAGGGAGAAGGGATCCACCCAGAAGGCGTACAGGCACACCCAAAACCACAGGCCATAGGCCAAACGCCAGCGCCCCCACCCCTGTCGTTGTTCGCAAAGGTGAAACAGGGGCGCTAGGCCCAGCAGTGCCCCTGGGAACCAGTGCAACCAGCGGTTGGGGGATCCCAGGCACAGCAGCAAAACGGCTAACCCCGCCAACCCTCGGGATCCTGGGTTTTGGCGAACCGGTGGGAGCAAATCCAGGTGTTGAGGCAGGGAGGGCAGCTCTAGGGCCATTGGCAATGCAGGAGAATCCCTTGGGTACTGGGGACAGCAGCAGGAGCCGACCTTGCTCGCCTCCCCTCATCTTCCCAGACCCTGCTGAAGCTTGCAAACTGTCCCAGCAGCCCTACTGCGGATACCACCGCTGTTGCCAGGCCCGCATTTGCTCAATCTCTACCTGCTGGGTGGTAACAATGGCTGTTGCCAGTTGCCGGATCTCAGGGCGCTTGGATTTTTCCAGAGCCTCTTGGGCCATAGCTAGCGCCCCCTCGTGGTGCTGAATCATAGCTTTCAGAAAGCGCAGGTCAAACTTGGGGTCAGCGGATCCCAGGTCGGTATCCATGCGCATGGCGGCAGCCATCTCCGGCGTCATGGTCATCTGGTGGCCCATCTCCTCATGCCACATCACGGGCTCCTGGGGAGCTTGCGGGTACCAACTCAGCCGCCAGCCTTGCATCTGCTTGATTTCTTGGCTTTGCGCTGCCACAATGGCCCTGGCCAACTGAAGAATTTCCCGCCGCCGGGATTTTTGCAGAGCCTCTGCGGCCATGCTCACCGCTCCCTCGTGGTGGAGGATCATCGCATCCAGAAACCGCAGATCGAAGGATTCGTCGGCAGGGCCTAGGCTAATCCGATGAGCTCTATCGATTGAGAGCTCTCCCTTGTTCTCATGAGCAGTTGCCTCTGGCTCCAGCTCCCTGCCAACCCAGAGAGTGTCCAGGACAAGCCCACCAGCCAGGATGAGAGCCCAGACAGTTAGGCGCATCACCGCTTCCTCCGAGGACAACAGGTCAATATCCTACGCCCTCCAGTCCCCTCTAGAGTCAAGCCCTTTGGCGACCCTGCCAGCCAGAGTGGGATCCCTTAGCTTGGTGCCCCCATCTGGGCACCCCTGGCGTCGCCAGTTCAGGAAGTGGGGTTGGGTGTCAACAACTGCTCCCCTTGCAACATGCGAGCGGCAGCGCTGAACAACTCTTCCTCCAAGTAGGGCTTGGTGAAGTAGGCAGTGGCTCCCAGCTCCCGGGCTGTCTGCCGGTGCCGTTCTGCCCCCCTTGAGGTAAGCATAGCTACCGGAATATGCTTGAGGTTGCTGTCTGCCCGTATGCGGGAGAGCAACTCCAGGCCGTCCATGCGCGGCATCTCGATGTCGCAGAAGATGAGATCGCAGCGCAAGCCACCGCGAAGCTTTTCCCAGGCGTCCTGTCCATCGCGGGCTTGCTCCACCCGGTAGCCCACCTTTTGGAAGGACATGGAGAGCAGCTCCCGCACCGCAATCGAGTCATCCACAATGAGCACCGTGGTTTGATGGGTTTCCTCGGCACGTGGCTCCGCAGCGCGACGCTCTGCCCAGAGGCGGCTGAGATCGCGACGGCGGCCTTGGGCCATATCCACCAGTTCAAGGACATCAGCAATGGGCAGCACGCGACCATTGCCCAGCACCGTTGCCCCAGAAATGCCAGGTGGTTTGGGCACAGGCCCGCGCAATTGCTTGATCACGATTTCCTGCTCTTCCACAAAGCTGTCCACCTGCAGGGCAAGGTACTGGCCGGCACTTTGGAGGACAACAATGGGGATGATGCCCTCATCCTGGGCAACGCTGTAGACCTCGGAGCGGCTGCGGCTGTGGCTGCGGCTGTAGGACAACAGATTCGAGAGGGGTTGGAAGGGAAGGCGTTGATCCCGCCAGGGAATGGAGGGCCGCCCCTGTTCATCCGGCTGCACCTCATCGACGGGAACATCCAGCATTTCCTCCACACCGTCGAGAGGAAAGGCGATCAGGGCTTTGTCGCTGACACACACCATCGCCTTGGAAATGCTTAAGGTAAGCGGCAGGCGGATGGTAAAAGTGGTGCCTTTGCCGCGCACGGAATCCACTTGGATGCTGCCGCGCAGATCGGTGATGTTGCGGCGCACCACATCCAAGCCAACCCCCCGCCCGGCCAGGTCGTCCACCTCGCTGGCCTCACGGCTGCTAAAGCCGGGGTGGAAGAGGACGTTGAATACTTCGTCTTCGGTTGCCTGCTCTGACAGCAGCCCCAGCCTTTGCGCCTTGGCCTTGATTTTCTCCACCGGGATGCCGGCGCCATCGTCGGCGACAACGATGATTGTCTGGTTGCCTTGGTAGAAGGCCCTGACGGTGATCTTGCCTTCAGGGGGCTTGCCCAAGCGGCGCCGCTCCTCAGGGGGCTCGATCCCGTGCACCAGGGCGTTGTTCACCAGGTGGGTCATCGGGTCGGAAAGCTCTTCCAGGATGGCTTTGTCGATGAGGGTGTCGCGGCCTTCCACCACCAGGCTGGCCTGTTTGCCCGTTTTGATGGAGAGATCACGGACGGCGCGGGGCAGGCGGTCGGCAATTTGCGCGAAGGGCACCATGCGCGCCCGGTTCAGGCCTTCTTGCAGTTGGGTGGTGACCTGGCGGAATTGGCGGGTGATCTGCTCTGCCTCATCCACCGCAAACTCGATGTCGGAGGAAGACTCGCGTACCCGCACGATGAGCTCAATGATCTCCTGGGCCAGAGTGTGGAAGGTCGTAAACTGATCCATCTCCAACTTGTCGAACTCTTGGCCTATGGAGTGCCCCACCCGCCCCCGAGTAGATTCCTCGCCGTTCCGGCCGAACCCCACCGTTGCCGCGCTGCTGCGGCTGGAGAACAGCGCCGCTTCCAGCAACGAGCGGTCGTACTGATCCCGCATGCGCTGGCCCAGCTCCCCTAGCTGTTGCACCCGGCCCAATAGGCCATCCAGAAACTGGCGCAGGCGAGTTTGGTTTTGCTCCATGCTGTTGCGGATGACCACCAGCTCTCCCACCAAGTTGTTGATGGAGTCAAGGTGGCGCACCTCCACCCGCATCACAGGGTTGCTGAGAGCAGATCGCCGTGGGGTCGGTGGGGTTGGGGTAGCCGGTGCCGTGGGGGCGGCTGTTGCCGGAGCGGGAGTTGCCGGGGCAGTGGCAACAGCGGGCGGAGAAGGCGCCGGCGCTGCTGCAGAGGCCTGGGGGGCAACCTCGAGATCGCCTAGGAGGGATTCCAGTTGGGCTGCGAAATCATCGGCGACCTCGCTGCTCACGGCTGCAGGGGATCCCACAATAGGAGCGATGACCTCTTCCAGCTCAGGCGGCACCGCTGGTTCGGCGGCATCGAAGAGGGCAGCCAAATCGTCCAAACTTGGGGCAGGAGAGGCTTCCGGCGCTTCTTCCTCCAAGGGCCGCATCTCATCTGGGGAAACGGTCGCGCTCTGGGCAGCCAAGAATTCATCCTCTGTGAACAGGCTTTCCAGTTGGCTGGCCAGATCGTCCTCTGCCGGCTGAGAATCCCTGTCCTGCTCTGGGGCAGCCACAAGCGGCTCGGGCAGGGACACTTCAGCCAGACTGCTTGCCTGGAAAGCTTCTGTGTTGCTTAGGGAGACGGCGGCGTCGGGGAGTAGGTCTTCTTGGGTGCTCGCCGCTTCAGCAAGGAACTGGCTCAGCTCCTCCAGATCCACCTGGCCGTCGCCATCGCTATCCAGAGCCGAAAGGGATCCCCCAATCGCCGCACCTAGCCCTTCGGTATCAGGCTCCTCGGCAAAGAGAGCCTCGAGGCGGTCGAAGGACTCCGCGGGCTGCCCCTCCGGATAGAGAGCTCCTTCCTGAACCGGGAAGAGGTTCTCCAAAAGAGCCCAGTCCTGGGCTTCTGCCGCATCCCCAGTGCCCGGGGCGTCCTCCAGTGTCTCCCCGGCGAAGAGATCGGCTAGGCCCAGCTTCGCCCCCAGGTCTGGGGTTTCCGCTGCCGTCGGCTCATCGGAAGGGGCCAAGACGCTCTCCGGCGCAGCGGCAAATCCCTCCAAAGCAGGCGAAGATTCCTCAGCGAAGAGGTTTTCAAGCTGCTCAACTGCGGCCACGCCAAAGTCGGCGATGCCAAAAGAGAGTTCAGGAGCCGCCTCGAAAGATGTGGAAGGTTCGCTGGCTTCTTCTAGGCTCGACCAGGCCTGATCCGCTGCCGAGACAAGGCCCTCCAGGCTGCCTTCAGCAGCAGAGTCCAAAAATGTCAGGGATCCCGTCTCATCGGGAACAGAAAAGTCCTCAGGCCAGAGGTCGGCAGAGAACTCGGCCCGCAAGTCTGCTGCCGCCTCCCCATCCCCAGGGATCGGCTGGAGGGACGAAGACAACTCCTCTACCCAGAGATCTGCCTCCGGCCCACTGTCGGGAGCAGCCCCAAGGTCAGGCAACTGGGACAGCTCCTGCAGAGGAGAACTCTCTACTGCAAGCTCCTCGAGCTCGAACAAGGCCTCCACTCCGGCACTTGCAGCTTCGTCTGCAGCCGGGGCTTCCTCGAGGCTTGCCGCAGCAACTTGGGCCGCCAGAGGGACATCCCAGACGGCCTGACTTGTTTCCTCGGCCCCTCTCAGCTCGGTAGGCTCGACAGAGGCCAGCTCTGCTGCTGCTTCGTCCACTACTGCGGCAAACAGCTCCGCCAAATCCGTTTCCCCTCTCCCCTCTTCTGGGCTCAGCTCCTCGAACACCTGCGAGAAAGGCTCAGGGGAAGGAGGGATCAGCTCCGGCGGTGGCTCCTCAATATCGGATAGCTGCTCTGCGTTGGCAAACAGCTCGTCAAAGGCGGAGGAGGCTTCTGCTTCCAGACTTAAAGGAGTCGCTTCGAAGTCGCTTGAGCCAAAGCCTAGCCTGTCCTGCGACCCGTGGAGTACTGCTGCAGCTTCTTCCGGCGCGGCGACGCCCTCTTGGGCAAGGTCGGCGGCTGCTTGCCAGTCTTCCTCGGTCAAAGTCTCGGTGGACATCTCCGACCAGCTCAGCCCTGGGCTCTCCTCGCCTGCCAGGACACCGTCCATCTCCCAAGGGGACGGCGGCTGCCCGACCAGCAGATCCCAGGCCGCCTCCACGCTCTCCGACCCCTCCGCTTGCAGGGTTGCTTCGACGGGGGTCGCCTCTTCTGATCCAGGTTGCTGGCTCCCCTCGGCTGCAGAGGATTCTTCTGCCGGGATCCCAGCAGCCGCCCAGTCCGCTGGGGCAGCCGTGCTCGCGGGTTCACGGAAGAGTGGCTCTGGCTCTCCAACAGGGCCCAGGTCGAAGGAGGTGGGGATCCCTGGCTCCTCAAGGGCCGGCGGCACAGGGCGGAAGGCCAACAACTCAGAGGAGGGCTGGATGGTATGCGCTGCTCCGCTGGCCAGAGCCTGGTGAGCCTGTTTCAAATCTCGCAGAACCGGCAGAGCCAGTTGCCGCAAATCCTGGGCGGGATCCGCCAAGATCTCGCCAATTAGGCGGGCTAGGGCTGTCCAGCCACCCAGATCCACAGACTCAGCCTCTCCCACCTCCTGGAGCGATTGAACCAAGCTTTGCAAAGCGGGCCGCGTAGCTGGGTCATCGGGACGTTTGAACAGCTCCAGCATCTGGCGCAACAGGGCTGGGATCCGCTGATGAACCACCACCTCCAAAGGATCTGGGGGTGCAGCGGGAGCCACAGGGTGAGCCAGTTGCTGCAATTCCGCCGAAGCCGCCACCTCTTCGGCTCTCCCCGCCAAGACAAGTTGCTGCCCTTGCTTCAAATCCCGCAAGGCAACCAACGCCAACGTTCGCAGATCGGCGTCGGGGTTGCCCAGGGCTTGCTCGAAGGTTTCGGTTAACTGTTGCCAGCCCACCAGATGATGCACTTGCCCGATCTGCTTGAGAACAGCATTGGCCGCCAGCAACTGCTCGCGAACGCCCGGCTGATCCCCGCGCTTGAACAGCTCCAACATCTGCCGCAACTGCTGCGGCACCACTTCCGCCATCTCTTGTTGTAGAGTGCGGGCTGCTGGTGGCGGGGGGGCAGCCGGAGCAGGTCTAGAGACAGGGCCAGCGCCGAGAAGGCTCTGAATGTAGTTTTCAGTCTCCTGAAAAACTGGCTCCAGTTCCGCCAGCGTCGAGTTGCTGAACTCCTGGGTGAGACCGCGAGGGCTTTGCAGCTCGTCCAAAAGCGCCGTCAGCCCATCAAAAACTCGCAGCAGCAGCGTCTCCAAGTGCTGATCCACCGGCACTTCGCCCAGGCGAGAGCGAAACACGTTGAAGAAATCCTCTAGGCGGTGGGCAGTCTGCTGAATGCTGGTGAGGCCCAGCATGGCTGCTCCGCCTTTGATGGAGTGGGCAGCTCGGAACAACTCGTTGATCAGCTCAGGATCGCTCACGCTGTCCCGCAGGCTGAGGAGCCCCTGCTCGATCGTGGCCAAGTGGTCGCGGGCTTCTTCGATGAAGTAACTGAGGATCCGCTTTTGTGCTTCTTCATTCATGGCAGGAGGTTCCTCCTACAGCCCACAGGTACTCATATCAGTAGTAACAGATCGGACAGGGGAAGCTTTCCTATGCCCGAATTCTGCTTTGCGACAGAGGGATCCTGATGTCCCTGAAGCGCGGCAGCTTCCCATCGGGATCCTTGTCCCTAGGATGCCCGCGAACCGAGCAAATTTGCTCATTCATCCCCCACCCGGAAGCGACCGACAGAAGCTTGCAGCTCGCGAGCGATGCTCACCAACTGTTGCAGCGAGCTGGCTACCTTCTGCGCCTCCTCGGACGTCTCGTTGGCTGTCAGCGCCACTGACTGCATGAGATGGGCTACAGCGCGGGAGGTCTCTGTTTGTTGCACAGTAGCCTGAGAAATCGCCCGCACCAATCCGTCGATCTGGTGGCTGATCTCGATGATCTCATCCAGACTGTTTTTGGCCTGCTCGGCCCGCCTTGTTCCCTCTATAACCACCTGCGTCCCCTCCTCCATGGCTGTCATGACGTTGCTGGTTTCCGACTGGATCTGCAGCACAATCTGCTCAATCTCTTTTGAAGCCTTGGCGGCCCGGTCGGCCAGTTGTCGCACCTCATCCGCCACGATAGCAAAGCCTCGTCCCGCCTCGCCGGCCCGAGCGGCCTCAATACTGGCGTTGAGGGCAAGCAAGTTGGTGCGCGAAGCAATTTGTGAGATCAAAGCCACAATCTTGGAGATCTCCTGCGAGGATTCCGCCAAGCGTTTCACCTTGCGGGTTGTCTCTGCTGCCATTTCCCGAATTTCCAGGATGCTGGCCACCGTGCGATCCACCGCTTCTCCACCCCGGGCAGCCGCTTCTGTGGCCTGGGCAGTGACATTCGCTGCCTCGCGGGCGTTGTTGGCCACCTCTTGAATTGATTCCGTCATCTCCTGAATGGAGTTGAGGGAGTTGGAAATTTCCTCCGCCTGGCGCAAGGCGTCGGCAGAGAGGCTGCGGGCAAAGTCCTCATTCTGCAAAGCAGCGTCGTTGACAGCAGCGGCGGCCCGCTTCACTTGGATCACGATGTCCCGCAAGCTGCGGATGGTCAGGTTGAAAGAGTCAGCAACAGCGCCGAGGACATCGGCAGTGACCTCCGCCCGCACCGTCAAGTCTCCACGGGCTGCCCCCTCCACATCATCCAGGAGGCGAATTACCTGCCGTTGCAAGTCTTCCTTGGCTTGTCCTTGCTCGGCGGCCCGCTGGCTTAGATCGGCAAAATGGGCCTCAAGGGCGGCGGCCATTTGGTTAAAGCTGTTGGCCAAGCGACCCAACTCGTCATCCCCTCTCGCCTCTGCCCTTACGGAGTAATTCCCCTGGGCCAAGGCAGCGAAGTGACTGGACAACTCTTGGACGGTGGAGCGAATGTGTTTGGCACTGCTAGCTGCAAGTACAGCCCCAACTCCTGCGCCGACAACTCCCCCTCCAATGACCCCCCCAATCCAGCGAGCTCCCCCATTGGCCGGGATCCCAAGGCCGATGACCAAGCCAGCAGCCAAACTCACAGCTCCTTGGATCAGCGCCAGCGTCAACTGATTGGCCGTCAGTCGGCTAGGCAGTTCCTGCCCGGGTATGCTAGGGAGAGGAACAGTGAGCGTAGGCAAGCTTGGTACCGTTTTACCCGTCTCTCCTGTCTTGCCCTCCTCGGGATAAAAGGCCGCCGGCTCGCTGCCATCCATGCCGGCCAGTTCGCGATCCAGACGGTCCAGCTCATCGAGCTCGAAAGGGGCGGAGGCAACGCTGGTCGTGTCTTCTTCGGGGGCAGGGATCGGCTCACTCATGGGGGCAGCCAATTCTGTTGGCAAGCTCTCCTCTAGGGATCCCACCTCCTCTTCCGCAAAAGTGGGTAGGGAGAAGCCTATCTCCTCGGGAAAGTCCGCATCGCTAGCCAACTGCGTGATAAAATCGCTGCCTGAATCTTGGAGGTGCTGCTGGTCGAATTCGTTGAGGAAGGCAAAATCGTCATCGACTGCCGGGCCTGTCTGAGGCTGCTCCCTGCCTGCTTGCAAGTCGATCCCGCCTGGAACCCTCAGTGGCGTTACCTGAGGGTTAGCGGGCAGCGGGTGAGAGAAGGCAAACGGATCCGCCGGCTCCAATTCTAGCCTTGTCTCAAAAGGAGCCGCAAAGCTTTCTTCCTCGCCAAAAGTCATCTCATCAGCGGCAAAGCCGTCGCTTCCCATCGAGAAGGGATCCCGAGCAAAGGGGTCGGCCTCTTGTTCCCTCATCGCCTCAAACTCAAACTGGGGAAAGGGAGCCGCCTCCTGCGCTTGAGGTGGGAACTCCCCTTGAGGTTGGAGGTTGCCTTCCTGCACCGGAGAGGGGACGTCCGCCAGCTCCGGCGCCATCTGCAACAGCTCCTCCAGGCCCCTGCGGGCCGACTCCAGCTCCTCAGGATCGCTGGCCGTCTTGAGGATGGTATCGTAGGTATGGCGGGCTTCCAGCAACTGCCCCGCTTGCTTCTGGGCCGAAGCCAGCAGCAACTTGACAGCAGTATCCTGCGGCTGAGCAGCGGCTACCTGGTTGAACAACCGCACTGCCTCGACGTAGTCTCCCTGCCAAAAGGCGACCATCGCCTCGGTAAAGTCTCTCTGATTGTTCGCGCTCGAAACCATGGACCCTCCTTTCCCTGCTTGGCTACCTCTGTTGCTGCTTCAACCCAAATGCCCAGAACTCACCCAACACCAACCCGCCCAAACCCTTTAGAGTTGTTGGGCTACAGATGGGTTACCTCTCCCAACTGGCTGCCCTGCTCCCAACAAAGAATGGGCTCTTGCCCTCCTTCCGTAAAACATTGGGGTAGCACAGCCATGCTCCCCGGCTGGCCTGGTGCAAATCTCTAGGGAACAAGATCGGCTCCATTCTTTCCATTGTGAATGGCTTTGGAAATTGACTACGATAGAAACTATACATTTCCGCATTTCTGCCGAACTGGCGGCTAGCCATTCCTCACCCCCAACGGTCGGATCTCAGGATGGCCGACTGATCCAGCAGCGGCAAGCGGGCTCCCGTCGCAGGCACCACCCATTCCCCTCGCAAGAAAGGAGCTATCGACTTAGGAGCCACGAGGACAGGCCGCACCGACTCAGTCTTCAGCCACTCCATGCCCACAATTAAATCCACAGCCAGGCCCATCAGCAAATCCTGTTGATCCATTACGGCCACCACAGGGAGCTCGGCGCGGTCGAGGTTGAGGGGCGGGCTGATCCCCAAAAACTGGCCCAGATCCGCAACCCAGATGATTTCGCCCCTCAAGTTCAGAGTGCCCAGCAGAACTGGGGCGACATTCGGCATGGGGGTAATTTTCTCGGGGCCGATGCTCATCACCTCCACAACCGATACCGCGGGCAACGCAAATTCCTCCCCAGTAGCAACCTTGAATTTTAGGAAAAGCTCTCCCTCAGGAGCCTCTATTTCCTGCAATTCTTGGGTCTCATCCCCCATCAATAAGTCCAGATCCCCCAGCATGACGCTCCCCCGTATTGATGGTCTGTGGAGAGGTGGCCACCGCTCCCTTGCCCAGGGCCTAGAGCCCTTTTGGGCTCTGCCGGAAAGCATAGAGGCAGGATGGGCGGTTCCTAGCCTCTCAGTAATTGCTTAATCGTACCCACCAGTTCCTGCGGCTGAAAAGGTTTGGCAATATAGGCATCTGCTCCCTGGCGGAGCCCCCAGTAGCGGTCGAACTCTTCCCCTTTGGAAGAACACATGACAATCGGGGTTTTTTGGGTGAGCGGGTCGGCTTTGAGGAGACGGCACACCTCGTAGCCATTCATACGCGGCATGACAATGTCAAGCACAATCAGGTCGGGTTTGTTTTGCTTCACCGCCTCTATGGCTTCCACCCCATCTCCCACCGTCATCACCTCGAAGCCGTTTTCCTGCAGCAACTTGCTGATCATCTCCCGCTGAGATTGGCTGTCTTCCACCACCAAGACGCGACTCATTTTTGTCTGGTCTCCTTGATCTCCCGCAACTGCTGTTTGATGGTAGCTAGTAGCTCTTGAGGCTTGAAAGGTTTGGTTACATAGGCATCGGCTTGATTGCGCTTAGCCCACTCGATATCAAAGGCTTGATCTTTGGTGGAACACACGACAATGCGGATGTGCTTGGTGCTTTCATCTCCCTTCACTTCCCGGCACACTTCGTAGCCATTCATGCGAGGCATGACGATGTCCAGCACCACCACGTCGGGCTTCTGCTGACGAATGATGTCCATCGCCTCTACACCGTCCATCGCGGTGGAGACTTCCAACCCGTTTTCGGAGAGCAGGTTGGCAATAGTCTCTAGGTAGGTACGGTTGTCATCCACCACCAGCACTTTGCTCATGGTCATCTCGCTCCTGTTGTGTTTTGCGGGTCTGGTCAACTCTAGCGGCTGCGTAAACTACCCGACTCCGACCGCTAAGCGGTACCGAGCGGGCTTAAGCGCTACGCGCCGCTGACGCGAAGGGTAGCCCTGCAGTTGGCAAGCCAACCCCGGACTTCCAGGCCGGTTTACAGCGGCCCCCAAAAAGGGCAATCCCGTTAGCACCGTTGAGATCTGCATCCCCTTCCCAGCCACAGGCCGGGTTGACACAACGAAAACGCTTCCCTTCCCGTTGCCCAAGCCACAAACACCGGTGACAAGTTTGCGAAGGGTAGGCAGGCGATACTAACACCACCTTCACCCCCGCTCTTGCTGCCTTGTCCTCCAGAAACTGTCTCCACTGGGAGAACGCCC